>JAJFMS010000203.1 GCA_020696885.1 Armatimonadota bacterium
AGGGTGATTCATCCCTCCTGACACTCATTGACACAAATTGAAACTCAACATTTTCGCAATGCCATGCCGCAAGCAAACAAGCAGGTGGGTGATTAGTTATTATGGAATCTCATGGTAAGCCGATGAGTACCCTGCTAAGGCCAAGCAAGTCAGGCATCAAACCAGGCGACCAATCCTGGAGGAACCAACCAATGCGTGAAAACGCCAAGCAACACTTTCTCTCCGCACTTTGTTTAGCAACGCTGATTGCGGTGTCTCCGGCGCATGCCGGCGCTCTCTCACGAGAGCTGCACAACAGGGCGCGGGCGGGCGGCACGACCCCCGTACGCGTGATCGTCCAGACTTCCGGAGAACCTACTTCCGGGGCGTTGGGAGACGTGCAGCGAGCGGGTGGCCGCAGCGGCTGGGCCTTCAAGTCGATCCATGGCTTCGCAGCCACCCTTCCGGCGCGGGCGCTGGAAGCGCTGGCGCGCCGCGGCGACGTGGTGAGCGTTACGCCCGACAAGCTGGTCACCGGCGCGATGGACGTTGCGAGCGCGGCGACCGGCAGCACGGCGGCGCGGGCCGCCACTTCCCTGACGGGGGCGGGCATCGGCGTGGCGGTACTCGATACAGGCGTAGCTCCGCATGACGACCTGATCTCCCCGGTGAACCGGATTACCGGCTGGGCCGACTTCGTCAACGGCGGCGCCCAGCCGTACGATGACTCCGGGCATGGCACGCACGTGGCCGGCATCATCGCCGGTGACGGCGGCGCCACCTCCGGCGCCGCGGACCTCCGCGGTGTAGCGCCCGGTGCTACTATCATCGGCGTCAAGGTGCTCGATGCTTCCATGCAAGGTTACGCGAGCACCGTAATCACGGCCATCGACTGGTGCATCGAGCAGAAGGATGCCCTCAACATCCGGGTGCTCAACCTCTCGTTTGGCACGCCGGTCACCGAGTCGTACACCACGGATCCGCTCTGTCAGGCGGTGGAGCGCGCGCATCAGGCCGGCCTGGTGGTGGTGGTCTCCGCCGGCAACCGCGGCCGGCTCGATCCCGCCAACGAGTACAGCGGCGTCCGCTACGGCGGGATCAACAGCCCCGGGAACGATCCGACCGTGATCACGGTGGGCGCCACCGCCACCAACGGCACCACCGAAATCACGGACGACCTGCTCGCCAGCTACTCCTCCCGCGGCCCGACGCTGGTAGATCACATCACCAAGCCGGACGTGGTGGCGCCCGGCAACCAGGTGCTCTCGCTGCTTTCACCGGGCACCATCTCCAGCACGTACCCCGGACTAGTCCAGTCCGTCGGCGGCGTCTCCTGTCTCCAGCTCTCCGGCACCAGCCAGGCCGCCCCGATGGTGGCCGGCGCCGCCGCCCTACTGCTGGAAGCGAACCCCTCGCTGAACCCCGGCACGGTGAAGGCCCGATTGATGCTTTCCTCCCGAAAGCTGTGGGTGCCCGCATTCGCTGAGTTCAACGGCTATTCCCGCGGGGCCGGGCTGCTGGACGTGGTCGCCGCCCTCGCGGCGACGCACACGGAGTCCGGTTGCTTCGCCTCTCCTACCGCCGCGAAGGGGATCCTGCCGGGCGACCTGTACATCCAGCCGACCCCCATCACCTGGAGCTCCACTTCTCCGATCTGGGGCGACTCCCTGATCTGGGGCAAGGACGAGAAGAAGCTGTGGGACGACAGCGGCATCTGGTCCGACAGCTCCCTGTTCCCTCTTGAGAACACGGGCGGCGGCAACGGGGGGCTCGTCCTGGGTGGCGACTCGCTGATCTGGGGCGGCGACGAGCGGAAGCCCCCTTCCTACTTCGTCTACACCACCGAAGGAGGCGGAAGCTACCCGCCGCCGAGCTACCCGACCTATCCCCCGCCGACCTATCCAACCTATCCGCCGCCCAGCTACCCGACGTCTCCCCCGCCGACCTATCCGACCTATCCGACCTCTCCGACCTATCCGACCTATCCGACTTATCCGACCTACCCGAGCTACCCGACCTATCCGCCGCCCAGCTACCCATGAAACCGTTCGAGGCGTCGATTGGCAGCGTGGCAAGGGCGGCTGACTAGTCCGCAGGCCGTGCGAATAGTCACTTCTTTCCGTTTCTTCAAATAGGCAAAGGAAACGACCATGGTGTGGTCAGAAGTTAACCAGACTGCAGCTAACAAGGGCACCCGCCGCAACCGTGCGGCGAGCGACGAGATCACCTGGGGCTCCACCCTCACCTGGGCAGGCTCGGAGAGCGCCTCCGCGAGTAAATCCCGCCAGCCGAAGCCGGCGCGCGTCAAGATGCAGAGCCGCCGGCGCAACCTCAAGCCGGCGGGGCTCCTGACGCTCCTCTTCGGGCTGGGCCGTTAATCCTGGCCGCCGGGGCTGGTGCGCCGTGGAGGTGCACCGGCCCGGCCGTTTGGGCTGAGACCAATCGGCATGGTTGCTTGCCAGTGGCACGAAAGTTGCAGTCAGAACTGGTAACAGCACCGGCCCGTACTTGCGGGTTGAAGGAGCTGCCGCGGCCTCATGCAAGCGTTTCTCCGGCTCCCCCCGTCGCTCAGGTTCTACGTCGCGGCCATCGTGGCCGCGGCGAGCGTGTTCCTGGCAGTGGAGCTGCCGGCCACGCCGCGCACCGCCGAGTGGGCCGTAACGGCAGGCGTCTTCGTGGTGCTCACGCTGGTGTTCGGGGTGTTCCGGTTGAAGCTGGCGTTCTCCAGCCAGTGGCTTAGCTTCGACGTCTTCATCATCAGCCTGGCGCAACTGACCTTCGGCACGCCCCTGGCGCTGCTGTGCGCCGGCGCGGGCGCCGCGGCCACCTCCCAGTTCCTGCGCCCGGGACCCCGCTTCCGGTTCGTCATCGAGCCGATCCCCGCTTACCGGGTGGTGTTCAACATCGCGGCGTGCTGCGTCTCGGCCGCCCTGGCCGGATACGCGTCCGACTGGGTGCGCGCGCACCTGGTCATCCCGGTGGGCCAGGAGATCGTGCCGGTAGCCGCCGCCTGGGCCACGGTCTACTTCCTCACCAACACCTTCGCCGTTACCGGGGCCGTGGCGCTGTACGAGCGCGCCTCCATCACGCAGTGGTGGCGCACTCACTGCCTCTGGACCTGGCCCGGCTACCTGGCCTCCGCCGCACTGGCCGCCCTGATGGTGGCGCTCTGGAAGCACTTCGGGTACTTCTCCCTGCTGCCGGTGCCGCTCATCTACTTCGTCCACGCCGCCTACCGGGAGCACGTGGCGCGCACGGAGATGAAGGAGCAGCACATCGAGGAGCTTAGCCGGACGATCGAGTCGCTCATGACCAGCCTGGCCATGGCGATCGAGGCGAAGGACGTGTACACGCGAGAGCACATCCAGCGAGTGCAGTTCTTCGCGGTCTGCCTCGCGGAAGCGGCCGAGCTGGATGCGCCGGACCGCGACGCGGTACGCCTGGGAGCGCTGGTGCACGACGTGGGCAAGATCGCCATCCCGGAACGGATTCTCACCAAGCCCGGCAAGCTCACCACCGCGGAATACCAGCGGATGAAGACCCACGTATCGATCGGCTCCATGATTCTGGAGCCGGTGGGCTTCACCTGTCCCGTGGTGGATGCGGTGCGCTCGCACCACGAGCGATGGGACGGCCTGGGCTACCCCGAGGGCCTGCGGGGCGAGGATATCCCGGTGGGCGGTCGGGTCATCGCCATCGCCGACTTCTTCGACGCGCTCACCAGCGATCGGCCGTACCGCCGCGCGCTGCCCGCCGAGGAGGCGTTGGGCCTCCTCTCGCGCTCGGCCGGCACGCAGTTCGATCCGAAGCTGGCGGAGCTGTTCGTCCGGATCTTCCCGGACATCGCGCGGCGGATGCCCCAGCGCGGCTCCGCCTCCAGCGCGGCTCGCAAGGCGGCGACCCTGCCGGATGCCGTCTACTCCCACATCGCGGCGGCGGCCGCGGAGGACATCACGGCCGCGTTCGACATCATCGAAACGCTGCTGGGAGAGCCGGACGACATCCTGGGGAGCGCGCTCTCCCACCTGCGCAACATCCTCCCCTCTGTATCCGCCGCAATCTTCGAGCCGAACGCGGAAGGCTCCGATCTGGTGGCCACCACCACCGCGGGTGACTTCGCGGAGTTGCTGCAGGGGATGGTGATCCGCATCGGCGAAGGCGTGTCCGGCCGCGCGGCTCGCGACCAGTGCCCGTTTCTGAACGCCGCCGCGATGCCGGACGTGGCCCGGGTGCTGGACCCGATGGAGCACATCGAGCTGTCCGCCGCGCTGTGTGCCCCGGTGGTGGTCCGCGATGAAACCGTGGCGGTGATCACGCTCTATCACACGTCGTACGACATCTATCAGGAGCACCACCTCCACGTGCTGACCACCGTGGCCGGGCACCTGGCATCGGCCCTGGACGCGCGGCGTCGCTCTGCCCAGGATCGCGCGCTGGCGGTGTCGGACCCGCGGACCGGTCTCTACAACTTGCGCTACCTGGTGGATTCCCTTTCCGCCCGGATTGCCGTGGCGGGAAGCGGATCGTCGCAACTGGCCTTGCTGCTCATTGATCTCGACCAGTTCAAGACCATCAACGACCAGTTCGGGCATCTCGCCGGGGATGAGGTGATCATCACGGTGGCGCGACGGCTGCGGGAGTGCGCCTGCGAGCCCGCCGTTGTCTGCCGCTACGGCGGGGACGAGTTCGTAATCATGATGGATGGCGCCGCGCGCCAGGACGCAGAGCGCCTGGCCGGCCGTGTGCGCGAGGCGATCGAGGGCATCCCGCTCTGGGACGGGATGCGGCTCACCTGCAGTGTGGGGATTGCGGTGTTCCCGGACGATGGGCGTGGCGTCAAATCGCTGATCGCTGCCGCCGACCTACGCATGTACCAGGACAAGACCCGCGCCCGAAACCCGGACCGCGGCCGGCCTCGCATCGAGCTGGAGCTGCCGCCCGATCCGATGTTTAGTGGTTAGTGGCCGGTGGCTGGTGGTTAGTGACCGGTGGTATGACTCCCGAGATCCGAGGGCTTAACGCTCCCGCTCGGTTCTTCATCGTGGCAATTGCCGATTGCCAGGAGTCCCGCGACCCAGCGGGCCGGTATCAGCCTGTGGGTTTGGCGAAAGACGCGCCCGGTTGGAGCAGCCGGGCTCCTGTCAAACTGGCGGTGGGTGGGCAAAGTGGTTGTGGCAGATAGGCGTGCGGAACCCGCATCGTTCCGCGGATTCGGCCGTTATCACCTGTATGCGAGCGACTTCTCATTGCCGCGGCTGCGGCGCTGCGATTTCCGTGGGTGAGCCGGCCTGCTGGGCCTGCGGCGCGGCCACGGCAGCCCCCGTAGTCGCACCCGCTCCGGGCGACTATCACCACCCCTGTCCGGCCTGCGGGCGCCTGACGGCGGTCTATCACCGCACCTGTCCGAAATGCGGCTTTGCGCTCTCGCAACGCCGGCTCTGGGACCCCAGCCATCCTCCGAAGGGCTGGCTCGCGAACCGGCTCCCCGATGGCTCCGTCCAGCTGCAGCGCACCCGCGCCGGACACGTCGTTCAGGGTGGTGGGCCGGCGGCGCTCGTGATTGTGTTGGTGGTGGCCTATGCCCTCCAGCTCATTTACCGGGGCCATCCCGGAGGGATATCGCCCTTCGGCTCCTTCGAGGCGGTGTTCTTCGGACTTACGGTAGTGGCGATAGCGCTGGTGTTCCTGGCGGCGGCGGCGTGGCTGGCGTTCGGAACCGAGGAGTGGCGACTGCATCCCGACCTGTTGGAGGTCCGCCGAGCCCTCTTCGGCAAGCGGTGGATCCGCCGGTATGCGCCGGGAGCGCTGTTGGTACGGGAGGTCGATACCTGGAGCCGGTCCGGCCAACGGCGATCGTACCGCCTGGTAGTCTGTGCTAGTGGGCGGGACCAGGTGTTGGTAGATACCTCCTGGTCGGGCCTGGTCGACCTCCAGGAGTTGGGAGAATACATCGCGGCCGTCACCGGCTGGCGGTTCAGCTCGTCTGGGGACTTTGTGTCTCCTGGTTGGCTGGGTTGATCAGGATGCAGTACGGACAGGAGGGACCGAAGGGACGAAGGGGCAGGTGTCCCGTTGACAATTTGGCGGGGGAACGGTTATTCTCCGAACTCTCGTTCGGAGTCCGCTGTCGTGCTACTGACGATCACCACTACCCACTCCCCTGCCACCGACCTGGGATACCTGCTGGTCAAGAACCCGGCGCGGACCCAATCGTTCGAGCTACCGTTCGGCAGCGCCCACGTCTTCTACCCGGAAGTCAGTGAAGAGCGCTGTACGGCGGCGCTGCTGCTGGAGGTCGACCCGGTAGGCCTGGTGCGTGGTCGCAGGGGACCCGCGGGCGAGGGCCGGCTGCTGGAACAGTACGTCAACGATCGGCCCTATGTGGCCTCCTCGTTCCTCAGCGTGGCCCTTTCGAGCATCTTCGGCACGGCGATGTCGGGCCGGAGCCGGGAGCGGCCGGAACTGGCTGCAACTCCCCTCCCCATGGAAGCCCGGCTGGCGGTGCTGCCGTGCCGCGGCGGTGAAGGGTTCCTGCGGCGGCTGTTCGAGCCGTTGGGTTACCGGCTGGACGCGGTGCCCCACCCGCTGGATGAGACGG
>JAJFMS010000204.1 GCA_020696885.1 Armatimonadota bacterium
GTCTCGCTGGTAGAACAGCGGGATCACCTTCTGCTCCAGCGTGCTGTAGAGCGATTCCGCGTCCTGCTCGTCCTGCACCCGCGTATCCGCGAACTCTTCGGTGCTCCCCACGGCCCAGCCGTTCCGCCCGTTGTAGGCTTCTTCCCACCAGCCGTCCAGGACGCTGCAGTTAAGGGCACCGTTCATCGCGGCTTTCATGCCGCTGGTGCCGCTCGCTTCCAAGGGCCGCCGCGGCAGGTTCAGCCAGACATCCACGCCCTGCACCAACTGCCGCGCCACCGCGATGTTGTAGTCCGCCAGGAAGGTGGCCCGGCGCACCACGCGCGGGTCACGGCGCACCCGGAACAGGAACTGCACCAGGCGCTTGGCTTCGCTGTCGTGCGGGTGGGCCTTGCCGGAGATGATGAACTGCGCCGGACGGCCCGGCGTGTTCAGCAGCCCGAGAGCGCGGTCCGGATCGTGGAGCAGGAGGTCGAGGCGCTTGTACGTGGCCACGCGCCGGGCGAACCCGATGGTGAGCGCTTCCGGATCCAGGAGCTGACTCGCCGACTCGATGTAGTCCTGCGACTCACCGCTCTGCTCGCGGAGCCGCCGGGCCTTCTCGCGCGTGTACTGGACCAACCGCCGCTTGAGCTGGCAGTGCGCTTCCCACAGCTCCGCATCCGGGATCGCGTCGATCGCCTCCCAGGTGGCGGCTGCAGACTGCCGGCGCTGCCAGCCCGGCCCGAGGTAGCGATCCAGCAGCTCGTGGAGCAGCGGCGCCACCCAGGTACCGGCGTGCACGCCGTTGGTCACGTGCGTGATCGGCGCGTCATCCACGCCCTTGTCCGGCCAGAGCCAGTGGAACATCCGGCGGGACACGTCCCCATGCAGGCGGCTGACGCCGTTGATGCTGCGCGAGGTGTGGATGGCGAGCAGGGTCATATTCACGACCTCGTACCGGTCTTCCCGGTATTTCCGCGCCAGCCCCAGCACCTGCTCCTCGGCGATCAGGTTACCGCCTTCCCGGAACTCCGCCAGGTAGTCCCCCATGAACGTGGCGACCCGGTCCGGCGAGAACGTGTCGTGGCCCGCGGGCACCGGAGTGTGCGTGGTAAAGACCGACCGCTTCCGGGTGACGTCGAGCGCCTCGTCCCACGAGCGGCCGCGCTCCAGCTCTTCGCGGATCAGCTCCAGGCCCAGGAACGCCGCGTGCCCCTCGTTCATGTGGAACACTGCCGGGTCGTAACCCAGCGCCCGCAGCGCCCGGATGCCGCCGATGCCCAGCAGCATCTCCTGCCCCAGGCGGGTGTCGCGGTCGCCGCCGTACAGGTGCCCGGTCAGCCAGCGGTCCACCGGGTCGTTGTCTTCCCGGTTGCTGTCCAGCAGCAGGAGCGGGATGCAGCCCACCCGCACCGCCCAGAGCTGGAGGGTGACCGTGCGGCCGTGGAACGGCACTTCCACCGTGCGCGGCGTCCCGTCCTCGGCCAGGATCAACCCCACCGGCAGGGCACCGAAATCGGTGTCCCGGTAGTACTCCACCTGCCAGCCGTTCTGATCCAGCCCCTGGTAGAAGTACCCCTGCTGGTAGCGCAGACCCACGGCCAGGAGCGGCAGCCCGAGATCGGAGGCGGACTTGAGGTGGTCCCCGGCCAGGATCCCGAGGCCGCCGGAGTAGATCGGCAGCGACTCATGTACCCCGAACTCGGCGCAGAAGTAGGCGGCGCGCTTCCCGTCGTACCGGCTCCGCAGGTGCTCGGCTTCCGGCGCTGGCGGGCGGGCAAGGTACTCGTCCAGCCTCGCCTTGAGCGCTCTGGCCCGCGCCACGAAGCTCGGATCCGCCGCCAGCTCCGCCAGCCGCCGCGGGTTGATCTGCTCGAGCATCGCCCGGGCGTTGTGGGCGCTTCCTTCCCAGAGCGTGGCGTCCATCTCCCGGAACGTCGCTTCTCCGTCCGGAAGCCACGTCCACGCCATGTTCCAGACCACATCGGCCAGGCAGCTCAGCGAGGCGGGTATGCGAGCCCGAGTTCGTTCCACGTCGACGTGGAGCGCATCGATAACCGGATCCATTCGTACCAAATCTCCTCGTCAATCCGCGACGCTCCGCACCGAAACGTGCGCGACAGGGCAGCGGGGTCCTAAAGTCCAGTCAGTGTTATACGTGCTAGTTGCCGCGAGAACCAAGTTGTGTGGCTGGACGGGCGCGGCACGGAGGCCGGAGGCCCCCAGATATTGGATACTATGTGAGGGCGCGAGCCTTGCGGGCGCCACCCGCGGGCTCCCCTTCCCACCACGGCGCAGCGCTCAGTCCCCTATCAAATCCCATGCTCATTGTTAACCCTCGCGGCGGCTACCGGTATCTTCCAGGCGGCGAGCCGTATTCCAGCGGAGTAGTGGCCGATCCCGGTTTCGAGATCGTGCACGTGACCCTGACGCAGCCGTGTCCCTGGAGGGGCGGCTTTCAGCTCATCGACGCGCACCTCCAGTCCGTGGGCCGGCCTCGCGCAGCGCTCTGCGGTGTGGAGCTGCGGTCACCGCGCCCGTTTCCCCGCACCGGGTTCATCGAATTCAACGTGGGGTACCGGGCGCTATTGGAGGAGTGGGGACTGCTGGTGGAGGGCGAGAATCCGGTCGCACGCACCAACGTGGTTCCGGCCTGGGGCGCGCCCGCGCAGGAGTCGCTGTTCGGCTTCTCCTACACGATCCCCACCACCGACCCGGAGCGGGTGACGTTCGTGGTGGCCGGCGGGGGCGAGCTGCGCGGCGGCCCGATGCTGGAGGCGGCGGTCATCCGGCCGGGTGATACCTCGCCGGACGGGATGCGGGAAAAAGCGGAGTATGTCATGCGGGCCATGTCCCGCCGGCTGGAAGGACTCGGCGTAGGCTGGGACCAGGCGACGGTCACCGAGGTCTACACAGTCCACCCGATCGACTCGTTCGTGGAGGCGACGCTGCTGGCCCAGGTCGGGGCTGCCGCGATCCACGGCCTGCGCTGGTTCCACGCCCGACCGCCGATCGACGAACTGGACTTCGAGATGGACGTGCGCGGCGTTCGCAGCGAGTTGTACCTGCGTCCCTAGTGGTGCCAGGCCAGTAACGATCAGTCGGAGTCGTATGGGAGTATGGAGGTGTGGGAGCGTGGGAGATCGGGAGCCTCTGCTCCCCCCGCCCACACTCCCATACGGAACCGATCAGAACTGCCCTGGCGGACCACGAGGTCGCGACTTGCACGAGGATGGATGAGAAGGGGGTAGTCGTGAGAGGTCCCGGATCCAAGCGTAACGGCTTCACCCTGATCGAGCTGCTGGTGGTGATCGCGATCATCGCCATCCTCGCCGCCATCCTGTTTCCGGTCTTCGCGCAGGCCCGGGAGAAGGCGCGGCAGATCGGTTGCTCCAGCAACCTCCGCCAGATCGGCCTCGCCTTCGGGATGTACGCCCAGGATTACGACGAAGCGCTGCCGGACCGCCGGGACCTGAAGGTGAGCCTCCCCGGGGGCTACTTGCCGTGGTCCGGCTGGCCGCCGTCCGACCCGCGCGGCGGCTGGGCCCTCATCGTGCTCCAGCCTTACACGCGCAATTCCGGCATCTGGTCGTGCCCCAGCCTGCCCGGCACCACCCTCGGCGAGAGCGTGCAGGTGGCGCAGTCCACCGGCGCCGCCCCCGGCTCTCCCATCACCCGCTACTGGCTCTGGCGCTTCGACCGGCCCGACAGCCCGGTGCCGCTGGATAACTTCTGGGGCAAGTCCGAGCTCCAGGCCGTGAACGACCTCCGCGCCGCCAATAACCCGATCGCCGGGATGCCGGACGGACCGGCAGACGCGGAGCTGGCGGTGGACCCTTACTTCCCGCGCACCATCCCCTCGATCCCGGCCACGATCCGGGGCCGGTCCGTTCACTTCGGCGGCCGGAACCGGCTCTTCCTGGACGGACACGTCAAATACCTCCGGGACCCGCGGACCGATTAGCCAGTGTCAGGGAGTCGTGTGGGGGGGGGGTGGAAGTGTGGGAGTGTGGGCGTATGGGAGAGGTGAGGCTCCGATCTTCAGTGCCCCATAGCCGGCCGCACCCAATGACGGACAACTAGCCGCTGCACGCCCGTCGAGCGGGCAAACAGAGGAAGCGGTCCGCCAATCGCGAACTTGATCCCAACACACGCCCGATCTCGGCCGCGGCGGCGTGACAGTGACGGGACATACGGTTCGGCACCTGTTTTCCCGCTGATATGAAATCCGGGGCGCGCGGGTGAGTACCTCTTTGTGGATCAAGAGGCTGATGGGCCTGAACAAGAATACGGGGGCACCTCGAGATGCCGGAGCCTAACCACACTCCGGAGGATCATGAGCTGCTCCAGCGCTTCTATGGGGGTTCCGAAGGTGTTTCCGAGCCGGCGTTTGACGCGCTCATGGCCCGGTGGCGCCCTCGCCTGCGGGGCATCTTCCATCGCTGCGGCTTCGGCGGGGACGAGGCAGAAGACCTGGTGCAGGAGGTGGCAATTCGCATCTACCTCACCAGGGAGCGAAAGACGATCGATCTAGGTCAGCCGTTCGGGCCGTACGTACGCGCTGTGGCCCGAAACCTCGCGGCGCGGGAGATGCTGCGGAAACGCCGGCTGGCGCCGCTCATGTGTGAAATTCGGGACGAGGAGGCGCAGGAAGCACCGGAGCCCGCACCGCCGGATTTCGCTCTGGAAGACATCTACGAAGCGTTCAAGCTCCTCTCCGACCTCGAACAGAGCTACCTCCTGCTCTGCCGCCAGCATGGCCTGGGCGAACTTTCCCATGGCGAGATTGCAGTAGCGCTGGGTAAGAGCCCACAGTACATTACATTGGTCAGCAAACGAACCATCGGGCGCCTGCGCAAACAATTGGAGCGCAAGGGGTACCGGATCCGGAATGATGAAAATGCAGAACGAGACTAACCAGCCGGTCACCGAATTACTATTCGAGCCGGCCGCGCCCTCCGAAGAAGCGGACGGCCGGTCGTACCCACCCAGCCCGGATTGCCTCACCTTTGCCCGCGCCCGGATGCTGGCGCTCGATGCATCTCGGAGCACCGGAGATGAGGACCGGCACTCCGCCGGCTGCCGCCGCTGCGCTCGCATGCGAGACCTCATCGAGCGGGAGATGCCGCACCTCTCCACCTGGGTATTGATTCGCAAGCGGCTGGGGCTCCCGCTCTTCCCGGCGGAGCAGCACATGGTGGCGTACCACCTCAAGGCCGGCGGCTGCCGTGACTGCGCCCAGCGGGAGGCCGCCCTCACGGATCGGTTCCCGAAGGTGGTGGTGCTGGGCGGCGTGCTTCCCGTGCCCCTGTCCCGGGCGGTCGGCGCCTCCACCCCGCCGGTCAGCGCCGGCGGCCATTCCGCAGACGGTACCCTCGAGGTGGAAGTGGTATTGGAGCGCGGCCGGATGGGGCTGGAGCTGCGCACCCAGTCGCCTCGCTGGCGGCACCAGCTTGTCGGCTGGACCCTCGCCACCCGCCGTGAGCGGGAGGCCGACGAGCGGTTCGCCGTGCTTCAGGCCGACGTGGAAGGCTGGTTCGTGGACCATGCCTGGCTCGATGTAAAGCGCCTGCGCCTCGGGCCGCAAAACCGGTGCGAAGAGATCCTGGCGGCAGCGCTGGAGCTGGAGCACCTGAGCGCCCCGCAGCGGCAGCGGCTGCTGCAATCCGTCCGCGACGCCTCGGCGGAGCAGCTCGCGGACTGGCGGCATTGGGCCGCGGAGCAGAGCGAGCGCGCGGGCCTCGAAGCAGGAGACCAGAAGCTGCTCACGCAGGTTCTCGAACTCGCGCGGGCGAGCTGAACCCCTCCGCATGGTTTCCGACCTGTATCAGTTGTCCCGGCAGCTTGCCCAGGGCACCTCCTCGCAGAAGTGCCGCGTCTGGCGCCAGTTCTTCGAGGAGGGCGTTTTCTGGCGCCGGTGCCGGGATACCACCCGCGCGCCGGACTCCATCGACCACCTGGCGGCGATCCACCAGTCCTGGACCTCCCGCTGGGACCGTGAGCCGATCGGGGAGATGGTCGAGGCCGCCGATGAGGAGGTCGACCTCTGCGTCCGGGCAGCGGCGAGCACGCTCGCCTGTGCGGCCGTCGCGGCGCTGGCCCGGGGCGGAAAACCGGACTGGCGAGTGCTGCAGCCGTGGCTCCGGAGAGCTGTCGGCGCATCGGATGGGACCCGGGCCCGCGGGGAGGTCCCGCCGAGCACGGAGCGCGGCGAGGCGTTGATCCGGAGCTGGTTCCGGTGGCTCTCCCAGGACTTCCCGGACCGGAACGCCCTGGCTCACGCGCAGGACACCACCCTGGCTCTTTTCCGCGAGCCGACCACCGAGGAGCCGCAGCCGGGGGTGGGGCGGCTGCGCATCCCGGTGCTCCTATCCCGCGGCAACGACGGCTACGTCGCCTGGCTCTGGCTGGAGCGCGTGGCCCAGGGCTTCGGGGAGTTCCTGCAGTCGCCCGACACCCGCTTCGACCCGCTTTCCCCGGAGCTGCGCGCTGCCCTGGACGCGGCGTTCCGGATCAGCGCGCGGACGGTGCGTCTGGCGCCGGATGAAGACCTCCGCTGGTGGCTGGCCAACGTTCCGGGCAAG
>JAJFMS010000205.1 GCA_020696885.1 Armatimonadota bacterium
GGGGCGTTGCGGACCTCGTCCAGGTTAAACGCCGTGGCGGTGGCGCCGCCGCGGACCGGTGTATCCGTGGACGTTCGCCACACGCCGTTCGGCATGAAGTGGTAGCCCAGCATCGGGATGCCGGCGCGGCCCATGTTCCGGACCGTCTGCTGCATATTCTCGAGTTGCTCATCCCGGCCCGGCTGCCCCAGCATGATCTTGTCGTAGAACCGGATCGGCACGTTCTCCAGGCAGATCAGCCGCAGCCCCGCGTCCTCGGCGGTCTGGCGCAGCGCTAGCAGGTCCTCGTACTCCCAGCGCTCGTCACCCGGCAGCAGTGGCGTGTTCAGCAGCACGTCGTCGCAGCCGCACTGCTTCACGAACGCCAACTGCTCCTCCGTCAGCTCGCGGAACTGGCCCAGCCCAATCCGCATCGATAAGGCGTCCAGATCGATCATTTTTCGGTTCCTCCTCAAAAACGAACTCCCGCACCGCAGCTTCGGCCGCAGCGGCCCGGTGACCTTCGCTGTGTGAGTACGGGGTAATGGGGCGATGAGGTAACGGGGAAATGGGGAAATGGGGGAACCGGGTGAAGGGGGTGGGCTGCTAACACCGCGGCAACCATTGGATTACGAGCGCATTCGGACCACGAATGCCAGGTCAATCGTCCTCGTCGAAGTCCCCGAGGTCCACCACCGGCTGGCCTGCGATCCGGGTGGCGCCGCTCACCTTCTCCAGGCGCACCGGCGAGACGCCGGAGAGCCGCTCGATGCCTTCCGCCAGCCGCTCCGAATGCGTGGTGATCCAGAGCTGCGAATCCCGCGAGGCGCGCACGATCAGTTCCGCCAGCGGGTCGAGCAGGTCCGGGTGGATGCTGGTCTCCGGCTCGTTCAGCGCCAGCACCGCCGGGGGCCGCGGGCTGAGCAGCGCCGCGAGCAGGCAGAGGTAGCGCAGCGTGCCGTCGGACAGCTCCCGCGCGTCGAACGGCCGGCGGAACTCCCGGAGCTTGAGCCAGAGGCTGAACTGCGCCCGCTCACCCTGGATCTCCAGGCTCGCGCCTGGAAACGCCCGCCCCACCGCCTGCGCCAGCCCCATCGGATCGCCGATCTCGTGGATCGTCTGGAAGGCGGCGGCCAGGTCGCGGCCATCGTGGCTGAGCACCGGGGTGCGCACACCGATCTGCGGCTGCCGGAGCGGCGACTCGGCGTCGGTACGGAACTGATGGTAGAAGCGCCAGTTCAGCAGCTCTTGCCGGAGCGCCGAAAGCTGCGGGAACCGGTGCGGCTCTCGCAGTTGCGAGAGCACCGATTCCGAGGGGGAGAGCGCCATCGGGTAGGTGATCCGCCGCCCCTCTGCATCCCGCGCGCTGACGGAGCCGATCCCGCGATCCAGCAGATCTACGCGGCGCCGCCCGTCCAGGAAGTGAACCGTCTCGCTCTTGATCTCCGGGTCCAGGTCGAACAGGGATCCCGCGGGTTTGGGAACCCCGCAGATCAGCTCATACTCCAGCGAGTCGCAGGTAACCCCCAGGCTCATCCGCGCCCGCTCGTCCCGCTTACGCGGGCCGGCCCACAGCACGGAGGGGATGCCGCCTTCCTCCACCAGCATCCGCGCCAGCTCGCCGCGAGCCGCGGCGAAGAGGAGCAGCATGGAGCGGTAGAGGTTGGTCTTGCCGCAGCCGTTCGCCCCCACCAGCACGTTGATCTGCCGGAACGGAAGGCGAAGGTCGCGGATCGACCGGTAGTTCGCCACCCGCAGCTCCTGGATCCCCATCGCGCCACCTCCCGGGAGAGATTGCCAGCCGCGCCCGCAATCCCCTTCCTGCGTGCCGGAAGGGATCTCCGCGGCCGGCAGCCGACGGTAGTGGTACTTCCCGGTAGTAGGCGGTATGACCAGGACTTGTAGGCGCGTGTTGACAGGGAGTACGGCTTTGCACGCGCCGGCACAGTTGTCGTTTGCAGGGCAACCACGGCGGAAGCCCCTACCGCTTCCTTCGCCCACACGCCCATCCACAGTTCGCGGTTACACCTGGTAGGAGAACCCTCGATGAGCTCACTCGAATCGATCCTGAAGGGCGCCGGCATCGACACCGCTTCCTTGCGCCCATTCGAAGGAGCCCCAGACCCGATCTTGCTCCTCACGACGCACGGAAAGGACGCGATGCCGCTCTGGCGGCAGCTCCGGTCACTGGTCCCGGAGACCGGGCACTGGCCGGTGCTCCTGGGCACCGAGGAAGACCTCGAGATGCACCTCGATGGACTTGAAGAGGTGTTCGAGGAGACTTCCACCTCGGAGCTTCTCCGGGTGGCGGGGCGGATTGACCCCGTTGAGTGGCTGGCGAAGCGAGGCGAGATCGAAGCGCCGGAGCAGCCGGAGCCGTGGCCCATCCACGCCGCTTCGACTGGAGGCGTGCGGGACGAGCAATTCACCATCCCTACGGACATCGTCACCGGTACGCCACATCCAGAGGTGTTTGTGGCTCTGGTGCCCACCCCACATGGTTGGGAAGTACCGGCCTATCTCCGCTTCGGAAACTGGGACTCCTGCCCGGAGCCGGAGGCGCACGTGGCGCTCTGGCAGCGCTGGCACGCGCAATACGGCGCCAAGATCGTGGGGATCAGCCACGACGTGGTGGAAGCCTACGTTTCGCAGCCGCCAACGGACCGCGCAGCCGCCGAAGCCCTGGCCCGTGAGCAGTACCTCTACTGCGACGACATCGTCTCCCAGGGCTGCGGCACCCTGACCAGGCTCGCCAGCCTGCTGTTGAACCGCGGGTCGTGGTACTTCTGGTGGGACTGAGCGCGCGGAGCACCAGGGGAGTTTTGACAGGATTAACAGGATCTACAGGATGGATTGAGCTGGTCGAAATCCCGCAGTGCCTGAGCTTTGTCGCCGCCTTCCCCATCCTGTCAATCCCGTTAATCCTGTCAAAACTCTCCCCGAACGCCTTTGCCGGGGTCAATAACTCCCCCGCACCATCGGCGCATCCAGCAGCTCCCGCACCCGTGCCGCGAGCACGGTGGGAGAGAACGGCTTCTGCTGGAAGGTCTCCGGCACCCGGCTGCCGGGATACAGGCTCCGCGATCCGCCCCGCCAGCTGACGACCGCCCATCACCGGCGTCACCGTGATGTCCCCCTTGCCGGGTAGGCGCACATGGTGCTCCCTCGCCGGCCTCGTCCGTTCCCGCCCGTTCCCGGGTCCGCTCGTTTCCCCGGGTTTCACTGGGACTTTGGTACTACCGGGGCGGAAGGTGGTTGAATGTACTCCCGCCAGTGCGAACCTCCCTGTTTCAGGCTTCGAATCGTCACCGTGTAGCCGGTCTTCGCTTGTGGATTCTGGGCTCCCGAGGTCAACCAGAAGACTAACTCCTGACGCTGCTGCGGGGTCAATGCCCCTACCTCGGCCACAAGCGTGTGACTCAGCCATCTCTCGACCAGGTCCGGTGGCACTTCTCGCAAGGGCAAACCCTCCATCGATTGCGCACGGTTCCGGAGTGCAGGAGCAAGCCGGCTGAAGAACTGTAGGCACCGTCTGGTCCCCAAGTCGTCGTACCAGAGTGGCTTCACCACTCCGTAGGCCCCCGGGCAGATACCGGATTCCACGAGCCGATGGAGCTGTGGCTTGGAGAGCTCCGCAATTCGGAGCAGGTCCTCTAATCGCGGGCTGCGACCGGGACCCAGGGCGTGACGTAACTCGTCGAGTAGAGGCTGGGGGATGTCAGCCTGATCCTCCAACCACCAGTCCCGAGCGCGTATGATCAGGGTCGCCTGCTGCTTGTTTGCATATTTCCACTTGATCCCCCAGATCTGCCCCAGGCGATCCAACAACTGCTTCAGTGGATAATCCTTTACCTCCAGATTGGCCGGGAACTTTGCCGGCGCACGCAGGTACCCATCTGCTACGATATTGAGCGCTGCTTCGCGAGATAGTACCTCCAGGACCTGATCGAGATTCCTGAGTACCGTGGTACCCGGCTTTATCTGCGGCTCAGGAACCAGGTTCAGGGAGATGCGGCGTGACAGATCACTTGGATCAGCTTGATCCAACCGGAAGGTGTCGTGGAGGAATGGGACGTTGAGGACATGCGGGATCTTCAGGCTGGTACCCCGACGAGACCAGACGAAGCCTTGCGGGGTGACACGGGACTCGATCAGGGTCATGCCCTGTGAATCGCTTGGGTTTCTCGCAGCGACGAAGACCAACGAGTAGCGATCCAACTCGTCCGGCGGCAGAGTAGCAAGCTTTGGCGACCTGGATACCAGCGATTCGCGAAGAAGCGAGCGCAACTTTGGGTCTGCTTCTCCCACGACCAGGGACAGCGGAACTCCGGCCAGCAGTTGGGTTTGTCCTCTCTCACCGATCGCATCGAGGATCGATGCGAGAGTAAGGCGCTCCTGGACAATCATACGGCGGCGAGGGTTAGGATCTTTCGACGCTGCAGTTAGATCTCGCTCCGCCGATTGGCGAAGCCATTCGATCTCCGACACAAGCTGACGCTTGAATAGCGCGATATCGATGTCCGCCAACTGTCGTTTTAGGCGCTGCCGGTTTAGACTCTCGGTGAGGCTCCACGAGCGATCCCCATCACCTATCCAGCTCACGGATGCATCCGGAGTGGCAGTGAGCAACTCGTCGATACCACGGGCGAACTCTTCGAGACGCCCTTTCCGGATAAAAACGGTAACGCGCTGGCTGCGAAGCTCTCGGGTTGCACCTATCCTCACCTGGTAGGCTTTCCCTACGCGGGGTAGCGCCGTTTCCAGCGCCTCGCCGACGATGCGTATCTCTGCGGTTCCTTCAATGGTAGAAAGGCTGGCGGCGCTTACGGGAACAAGCAGCAGACTTCCGATAGCAGCAAACACCGTGACGACTGATTTCCGGCGTAACATATCGAAGTTGATCCTACGGTTGACCCTGCCAGGCCACGACGGCGATGGGATTGCACCCGGAAGTCGTGGTCGCAGCGCATCATCCAATAAGTATCGCGCTACCACCTACCCCATTCTGTAGATTCTGTCCAATTCCCCCGAGGGCTCCACGCTTCCGCCTTCCTCCCCATCCTGTTATCCTGTCGAAAGCTCACTCCCCCGCGCTAGCGGCGCGTCCAGCAGCTCGCGCACGTAGGTGGCGAGCACGGCGGGAGAGAACGGCTTCTGGAGGAAAGTCTCTGGTGCCCGGCTGCCGGAGGTGAGCTCCAGTTCGTCCGTGTAGCCGGACATGAAGAGCACCCGGCTGCCGGGGTACAGTTCCGCGATCCGCCCCGCCAGCTCACGACCCCCCATCACCGGCATCACCACATCCGTGAGCACCAGGTGGATCGGACCCGGCCAGGCTTCCGCCACCGCGAGCGCCTCGGCTCCGTTCGATGCCTCCAGCACGTGGTAGCCGGCCGTGCTGAGCGCCCCGGCCAGCAGTGCGCGCAGGTGTTGTTCGTCCTCCACCAGCAGGATGTTCTCGGCGCCCCGCGGCATCTTCGCCGCGTAAGCGGGCTCGGCCGGCATGGCCGCCGTATCCCCGCTGCCGGGTAGGAATACACTCACCAATGTCCCGACCGCCGGCTCGCTGTGCAGGTCTACGAACCCGCCGCTCTGACGGGCCATCCCTTCCACCCCGGCCAGCCCCAGGCCGGTCCCCTCTCCGGGCGCCTTGGTGGTGAAGAACGGCTCGAAAGCGTGCGCGCGGGTTTCGGGGTCCATGCCGCAGCCATCGTCCTCTACGGAGAGCACGGCGTACAACTGGCCCGGGTCCGCCTGCCAGCCCGCGTCGGCACCCGCTACTACCCGCGTGGAGATGGTGATGCGTCCGCCCTGGGACACCGCGTCGCGGGCGTTGACCACCAGATTCATGATCGCCTGCTCGATCTGGACCGGATCGACCGTGGCGCCGACCGCAGACGGGGCCAGGTCGGTCACCAGCTCCACGTCGGCCCGGATCACGCGGCGGAGCATCGGCACCACCGTCTCGACGACTACGTTAAGGTCCAGCGGTTCGGGCGTCAGCACCTGCCGGCGGCCGGCGGCCAGAATGCGGCGGGTGAGGGTAACCGCGCGGTCACCGGCCTGCCGGATCTCCCGGACGTACCGCGCGGCCGGCCCTTCCCCCACGTAGCCGCCCAGGATCTCCGTGTACCCGATGATGATGGAGAGCAGGTTGTTGAAGTCGTGGGCGATGCCGCTGGCCATCTGCCCCACCAGCCGGAGCCGCTCCTGGAGGATCGCCTGCGCCTGCGCGGCGTGGAGTTCGCCTACCGCGGCCTCGAGCTTCGTGTTGGTCTCGCGCAGCGCCTCCTCCACTCGCTTGCGCTCCGTGATCTCCTCCACCACGCCTTCGTAGTAAAGCAGGCGCCCCGAAGGGTCGTGTACGGCCCGGGCGCTCTCGGAGATCCAGATGACCGCCCCGTCCTTACGCCGCACTTCCGACTCGAACTGGGAGAGGGTGCCGTCCGCGTCCAACCGCCGCACGAACTCCCGGCGACGAGCCGGATCGACGTAAAGCTGCGACTCGATGTCCGTGAGCGTCGCCACCAGTTCTTCGGCGGAAGCGTATCCGTAGATGCGCACCAACGCCGGATTGGCAGCGCCGCCACGATGGTCTGGCCCCGCTCCACCGGCACCACCCGTGCCTCATACACTTCCGCACCGGTGGCGAGGGTGATCGTGTACTCCAGCGAAACCGTCGCCTGGGTGCGATGGGCGGTTTCGATGGCGGCGGCGAAACGGGCTCCGATCTCGGGCGGCAGCACCTCCTGCATTCGGCGGTTCAGGAACGCGCTCGGCGGCACATACAGCTCGGCAATATTGCTGGAGCGATGATCGCGGATCACGCTGTCCGCGTCTAGCTCGAAGTAGAGGCCCGGGAACGCCTGGAACAACGCGTCGAGCCCGGCGGCGGTGCGGAGTAGTGACGCAGATCCCTCACACTGCTCGGCTTCATTACCGGCAGCACCCACTGGTTCCATTCGTTGGGCTCCTGGAGTCCGGCTTGGAACCGGTCGGTTGCTCCGTTTCGGAGCCTCTCCGTTAAGCGATATAGCGGAATCGGGCAAAGCTTGAAAGAGGGTCACCCGGTGCGCCGGTGCGAGCGGGATTTGTAGGTAATGAGTTCTGCTGGTTCGCACGGGAAGTTAAGCCGTAGCGCAGCGGGTCCCCCGCTGCGCTACGGCTTCGATTCGCTTCTGCTTCGGGATCATCAGGTAAGCTCAAGATCGTTACTCCGTAGGGGCATCCGCCGTGGTTGCCCTGGAAACGACGACGGTACCGGCGCCAGCAAAGCCGTACCGTCCCCGAATGGTGGTTACGGCTCTGCCGACGCCGGGAGGAGGGCCTGGCGAGGGCAACCACGGCGGATGCCCCTACACAGAATCGCACGTTGGGTTCGCACGTTCCCTCCCCCGCATCACTGCCCACATTCCCCAGTCGTACTCAACTAGCAGAACCCTTTAGGTAGCGATGCGGCGGATGACCCGTGCGTGCCCGATGCAACAAACCCCTCCTGCCCTTGCTCGTCGAAGCAACGGCCTTGAGCCCACCCCTATCCTGCGCCTCCTCTCGGCCATGCTACCCGGATC
>JAJFMS010000206.1 GCA_020696885.1 Armatimonadota bacterium
ACCGCCACCACGCTGCTGGACCTTCCCGGCGTGCCCGCGGGCGTCACGGCGGTCGCGCTGTCGGACACGCTGATCCGCGTGCGCTGGATCGACACCAGCAGCAACGAGACCGGCTTCCGCATCGAACGGAAGTCCGGCGGGTCCAGCTACAGCACGCTCGTCACCCGGGCCGCGGGAGTGGTGGAGCACCTGGACACCGGCCTCACGGAAGGCGCGAGCTACACCTACCGCGTGATCGCGCTGAATGACAACGGAGACTCCACACCGTCCGGAGAGGCGAGCGCCGTCACCCTGCCGCGCGCACCGGCTAACCTGACGGCCATCCCGCTCTCCGGCCGGATCGAGCTGCGCTGGCGAGACGATAGCCTGGTGGAGACCGGCTACCGTGTGGAGCGTGCGAACGGCGGCGAGTTCACCCTGCTCGCCACGGTAGGAGCCGGAGTCACCGCGTACGCGGACACCACGCCTGCGGCCGGAACCACCTACAGCTACCGCGTGCAGGCTACCGGGGCCGCCGGCGGCTCCGCCTACTCCAGCGTGACCACCGCCGTCACCCTGGCCCCCAGCCCGCTGGCAAAGCTGCAGGTCACCCCCACGAAGATCAACTTCGGGAGAGTGCGCGTCAACACTCCGCGCACCAAAACCGTGAAGCTGACCAACAAGGGGAAGGAGCCGGTAACGGTGCTGGTGGGCCAGGTGGCGGCGCCGTTCGGCGTCACCCCCGGCGGCGCGATCACGTTGGCGCCGCGGGCCTCCGCCACGCTCACCGTCAGCTACCGCGCCACCACCACGGGAACGGCCAGCGGCGTGCTGCAGCTGTCGTCCACGGACCCTCGCAAGCTGCAGGTGGCGGTGTCACTTACCGCAACGGCCCGGTAGACCCCGGTGATGTGCTACTACCTTTACCTGGGTCTCCCAAAGGCGCCCTTCGACGTGGGCACACAAAAGCCTCAACTGCGACGAGATCGCCCGCGCTGGCATCGCTCGCCTGAGCGAGACGCACCGGAAGGTCTACTTTCTGATGCACTGGGCGAGTACGCCAATCGACCCACGCCAGGACGCGACGCGCACCATTGAGCTATCGATGGCCGCCTTCCTGGAGCTGTTCCCCGAGCTCGAAGAGGACGTGCGCTACGTGGCGCTTACCGTGCACAACCCCAACCCATGAGGCGCCACGGTGCGGTGGACGCGTCCCCTGTCAAACATCTCCTGCCGGGCTCGGAGCGCCGCTCCCAGGCGTCGAGACGGAGGCGTCTTTATTCGGACCGCTTCGCGACTCCGGTGGCTGCCCGCGGTTGCGCCACCATTCGGCCCATGCGAGCGACGGGCGGATTGTTCAGGATCGGAAAGGCGCACTCTCCCACCATCTCGCCAAACGGGTTCGGCCGATCAATCAGGGGTGGAGCCGGGGCCATGTCTCCCATCTCCAGGCCGCTGGGAGCGGTGGGGGCCGGTGGCGTCGTTAGCGTGGCCGCGGTGCGGGGGGCGGGCCGGAGCAGCAGTCCGCTGAGCACGCCGATGCCGGCGGCGAGGGAACCTGCAAACGCCGCTACCCTTCGCCGGATGGCCGCTCGCAGCCCCACGGGGCAATCCTGAGTGAGCACGGTGCCGTCCTGGCGCCGGTAGAGGCGTACGCAGAGGCGGTCCGAGGACTCGAAGATCAGCCGGGCCGCGTCCTCCACGTCCATCGCCGAGAGGTTGTAGACGTGCAGCCGGCAGCCGCTGCAGTAGCGCACCTGCTCGTCGCCCTTCATGTCGGCCCAGGACATGGAGCACGGCGACGCGATCCGGACATCGTTCACGGTCTCTCTGCTGCTCTTCACGGACCTACCTCCTCCTCCACCCCACGGGACGGGAACCTCGCTGGCCCTGCTGATTGGTTCGCGCCGGGCGTCGAAAGGAGTCGTGAAAGTTGAGAACGATTTACAGGTCAGGTTCGATCCGGCCGTAGTGAGGGAAGAAAGGCTATCGAGCCCGATTGCGACCTGGGCTCTAATCTATTGGTTCCGAGGAGGCCCTGATGGCGCAATGCCCGACCTGTGGTTCCGACGTTTCCGAGCAGGCCGCGTTCTGCCCCGATTGCGGCACCGACCTCAAGCCCGGGGGCGGCGTGGCGCCACCGGAGCCGGGGGACGTTGCCACCACCCCATCTCCCACTGCACCGCCGGCTGACGCGCCGGTCGCGGCAGCGGAGCTCGGGATTGAGGCAGAGCCCACCGAGACGGAAGCGCCGATCCCGGCGCCCGTGGACCCTTCCGTGCCCCCGCCTCCGCCGATCCCGGCAGCGATACCTGCCGCCGCGTCGAATGGAGCGGCCCGGCTGACCCTGAAGCGGAGCGGAGCCGTGACCGGCGACGTATTTCCGGTGTCCGGACACGTGGTGATCGGGCGCTTCGATCCGGAGACCGGCCCGGTGGACGTGGACCTGGGCAACTTGCCGGAAGCGACCTACGTTTCCCGGCAGCATGCGGAGATCATCCCGGACGGCTCCGGTGGGTGGCGGGTGAAGGACCTCGGCTCCCGGAACGGCGTCTTTGTGCGGAAGCAGGGCGGCGGCACGTTCCAGCGGGTGAGCGGCGAGGAGCCGATCAGCGGCGGGGATGAGATCGCACTGGGGAATGCCCGGTTCGAGTTCCAGGTGGGATGATGCACCTGGAAGCCAAAGCACAGGCTCTGGACGAGCACAGCCAGACCACCGCCGCTGATCGGCCGCCGCCCCGGCCCGACGAGCCGCCCCCCGGGGAGCCGCCGCCTGCCGAACAGCCGGTGGGCGAGCCCCCGGGTGAGCCCGCCCCGCTGGAGATGCCGCCGCCTGGAACGCCGTCCGAGGCCCCACCGCCCGCGGTGGACCCGATGCGCGAGCCAACGGTGGGAGACCCGCCGTCTCGTGAGCCGCCGGTTCAGGCGGCGGTGACGGACCTCGAGCCGATCACCGCCCCGCCCGCGGAGGTGGTCGCGAGCGCGGGGAGTTACCTGCCGGAGCTGACGATACCGCTGGAGGCGCCGCCTGCCGCGCAGTTGCTGCCGGCGGGCACCACACTTCAGGCCCCATTCGGTGCGGTCGTGGTGAGCCGGCACGTAAAGAGTGAGGCGGGAGTTCAGTACTACGAGGCGGAGTGGGAAGGGCGGCCGGTGATGCTCCTGGCGGCGGACGGCCCGGCGAGAGAGCGGCTGGTCACCGAGGCCGGGATGCTCGCGGGGCTCAGCTCGCCGATGTTCCCCCGGGTCGTGGACCGGTTCGAGCAGGATGAGCGCTTCTACCTGGTGGTCGAGATCTCGGAGGGGCCGACACTGGCCGAAGCGCTGCCCGACCTGCCGTTCCCGCAGGTGGTCTCCGTCCTAGCGCAGGTGACGCACGGCGTGAAGAGTCTCCACGAGGCCGGCTGGGCGCACCTGGGGCTGCGGCCGAGCGGCATCGTCATGGGCCGGCCGGTCCAGATCACCGACCTCTCCTTCGCCACGCGGCTGGGGGAGCGGCCCGCCGCGCCGTTCTACCATGCGGGCTACTCTCCGCCGGAGCTCCTGGTGGAGCAGCCGGTAGACGCCCGCGCGGATGTGTACAGCCTCGGTGCGCTGCTGTTCCACGCGGTCAGCGGCAAGCCGATTGCGGAGACCGGGATCGAGCTGAGCACCTGGGAGCCGCCCCGCCCGATCGCCGGCGTGCCGCAGATCCTGGAGCGGTGCCTGGGACCCCGCGAGACCCGCTACCCCTCGGTAGACCTGCTCCACCGGGACCTCGTCCGGCTCGCGCGGCGGCTCGCCCCGCCCGTGCGCTATTCGGTCGCGGCGGCCACTTCCATCGGCCTGGAGCCGACCCGCGTCACGAACCAGGACGCCTTCGTCTGGCTCACCGGCTCCGTGGCGTCGGAGGAGGGGCTGCGAGACTGGGCGGTCCTCTGCGTCTCCGACGGCATGGGCGGCATGGCCGCCGGCGAAGTCGCCAGTAACGCGGCGGTCAAGCGGCTGGCGGCCGAGGCGGGACCTGCCATGGCCCGCTTTACGGCAATCACCGCCGAGGAGCAGGTGCAGGTAGTGAAGCAGTGGATGCACGCCGCCAACGACAGCGCCACGGACGCCATGGAGCGACTGGGCGTGCGCGGCGGTGCGACGCTGGTGTGTGCCTGCGTGGTCGGACGCCGCCTGACCATCTCGCACGTAGGCGACTGCCGCCTCTACCTGCTGCGCGGCGGCGAGATCCGGCAGCTCAACCGGGACCATTCCCTGGTGATGGCGCTGGCGCTCCAGGGCCAGATCCGGGTGGAGGAGATCCGGAGCCACCCGGACCGCAGCACGATCACCCGCTCTCTGGGAGACCGCCGCCCGCTGCCGGAGGCCCACGTGGACACCCTGCAGCAGGTGACCGGCCAGCCCACGCTGGAGCTGCAGGCCCGGGACGTGCTGCTCCTCTGCAGCGACGGGCTGTGGGAGCCGGTGGTGGAAGAGCAGATGCTGCGGGCGGTGGAAGAGAATGCGCCGGACCTGACGGCGGCTGCGGACGAGCTGGTCCGGCTGGCGCTGGAGGGAGGCGGCCCGGACAACATCGCGGCGATGCTGTTCCGGCTGGACCAGACAGTGCCCGAAGTGCCTGATGCCCCCGGAGAGGAGAAACCGAAGTGCTGAACGTCTTGTTGAAGCCGCATCGCAACAGCCTGCGAGCCGCTGCCGCGGAGCCGCAAAAGGTGTTCGCGATGCTCAAGCTCATCCCGCAGGGGGAGGTGGCGAAGGCCCGCCCGCCGCTGGCCCTGGCCCTCGTCATCGACACCAGCGGCTCGATGCGGGAGTTCGCGGACCAGGATAAAGCCCGGGCAGAGGTCTCGAAGCAATCGCTTACCGGCATCCCGGACGCCTCGGACGGTGGTAACCACCAGGCCGTATCCCTGAAGCTGCCCACGAAGCTGGACCAGGCGACGGAGGCGGCGCACCGGCTGATCGACGACGCCCGGTTGACGGCGGACGATCGAATCACGATCATCCGCTTCGATGACGACGCGGAGACCCTGCTCCCGTTGACGCCGCTCTCGGACCGGGACGCCGCGCACCGCGCGATCGACAGCCTGGCCCGGCATTCCGGGGGCACACAGATGGGCAAAGGCATGCGCTGTGCCCAGGAGCAGCTCCGGTCGCTGGCGACGCAGGTGGCGAAGCGCGTCATCCTGCTCACGGACGGCAAGGCGTTCGACGACGAGGAGTGCCGGGCCCAGGCCCCCGGCTTCGGAGCCTCCAACACCCCGATCATCGCCGTAGGGATCGGCCCGGAGTATAACGAGGAGCTGATGCGGGAGCTGGCGGACCTCACCCAGGGCCGGCCCTACCACCTCCAGACGATGGAGCAGCTCCAGGAGATCATGGACGCGGAGGTGGGCGCCTCCGTCCGGGAAGTGGTCACGGACCTGCAGGCCACCGTCGCGACCGTTAAAGACGTGAAGCTCTCCGGCATCACCCGCGTCTATCCCAGCCTCGCGGAGCTGCCGGTGGGAGAGCCGCCCTACCGGCTCGGCAACATCCCGGCTGGCGACTACACCGTCTTCGTGCTGGAGTTCTCGGTGGACGGGCTGCTGCGGCCGCCCAGCCGCGCCCGCCTGGCCCGGCTGGGCCTGTCCGGGCACGTCCCGGGGCTGGGGCACCAGCACGAGTTGGACCCGCAGGACCTCTTCATCGACTTCACCACCGATGAAGCAGCCATCGCGCAGGTCGATCCCGAAGTGCTGGGCTACGTGCAGCAGAAGAACGTGGACAACATGGTCCAGCAGGCGGTGCGCCAGGCAACGGTGGATGCGGGCCAGGCCCGGCGCACCCTGCAGGCGGCCGTGGGGATGACCCAGCGGCTGGGCAACCGCGCGGTGACACAGATGCTGGAGAATGCGCTGGACGAGCTGAACCAGAGCGGCACCATCTCCGCGGGCACCCGCAAGACCGTAGCGCTGGGAGGCCGGACGAAGACGATGAAGCCGGGCGGCACCCAGGCGATGGAGGGAGCGCCCTCGGACGAGGAGATCCGGAGGCTGACCGGCGCCTGAGAGGGCCCGGACGACCACCAATGCGATGCCCCACGTGCAGCACCGCCAATCCGGAAGGGGCCACCGCCTGCCGGACCTGTGGAGCCCCCCTCCGGGGGCCGGATACCGGTTCGGAAGCCCACGCGCTTCCGCCGGGGGCGGTGCTGCAGGGTGGGGCGTACCGGGTGGAGCGGTTGCTGGGGCAGGGCGGCTTCGGCATCACCTACGCGGGCCGGGACCTACGGCTCGACCGCCCGGTCGCCATCAAGGAGTTCTTCCCCTCCGGCAGCATCCGGGTCGGGCTGGCGGTCCAGCCGGCGGGCGGCGTCCCCGCGGCGGAGTTCACCACGGCACGCACGCGCTTCCTGGAGGAAGCCCGGGTGCTGGCCCGCTTCCACCATCCGGGCATCGTGCAGGTCTACGCCTCGTTCGAGGAGCAGAACACCGCCTACATGGTGATGGAGCTGCTCCAGGGCCAGTCGCTCGCAGCGGTGCTGGAACAGCGCGGGCCGCTGCCCGAGGCGGAGGTCCTGCCGATCATGGAGCGGGTGGGTGAAGC
>JAJFMS010000207.1 GCA_020696885.1 Armatimonadota bacterium
GATCTCGACGCGGAATTGTCACCGGTCGGGTAAGCCGCGGTTCATGCGGCTGGTGCGACGATCGTTCAATCGGGAGTAATGGAGTAGGGGAGTATGGAGTGGGCGACAGCGCTAGGCGCCGCCCGGTAGCTCTTAATTCTCACTAACTCCAGGTCGGGAGCAGTTATGAGACGAGGTGCCATAGTCCGCGGGGTAGTCCTGGCGCTGGCCGTCTGGGTAGTGCTGGGCGTCCTCCGGTTCAAGCCGTGGAAGCGCCCGGAGCGCCTTGCCGCCGGGCGTGAGACGCTGCAGGTGGGCTTTCTACCCGTTACATGACACCTGACGTGCCCGGTCACGGACTTCGCGTCCCGGACCAGCACGGCGACTCGGTTCGAGTCGCAGCGGTTTACGGATTTTCCCACGGTGGTGGAGACGATCAAGGCGGGGCGGTTGGACGCCACCTTCATGATCGTGCCGCTGGCCATGAAGCTGCGCGCCCAGGGGGTGCCGGTCAAGATCTGCTACCTGGGCCACCGGGACGGCTCCACGGTGATGGTCCGGAAGGACAGCCCGGCCCAGAGCCTGCGGGACCTGCGCGGCAAGACGTTCGCCATCCCCAGCAAGTACAGCAACCAGAACCTGGTGATCCGGAAGCTGATGGAAGACCAGGGCGTGAGCCCGGACGAGATCCGGTTCGTGGAGATGCCGCCGCCCGACATGCCCGGCGCGCTGGCGGTGAAGGCGATCGATGCCTACTTCATCGGCGAGCCCCATGCCGCGCGGGCGGAGCTGGACGGCACCGGCCGGGTGCTCTACCACGCCAAGGACATCTGGCCGAAGTTTATCTCCTGCTGCCTCGTGGTTACCGAGAAGATCATCAACGAGAAGCCGGACGTGGTGCGAGACCTGGTCCGCGGCATCGCCGAGTCCGGCGAGTGGGCGGAGACCCACCGCCTGGAGGCGGCCAGGCTGGCCAGCCCGTTTTTCCGGCAGGACGAGCGGGTGGTGCGGCACGTGCTCACCCAGCCGCCGGATCGCGTGAGCTACCGGATGTTGACGCCTGAGGACAATGAGCTGGAGCAGATCATGGACATGGGGCTCAAGTCCGGCGTGCTGGAGAAGCGGGTGCCGATGTCCGAGCTGATCGACCGACGCTTCATCCCGAAGATCATCCGCCCGGTCACTATCAACGCCTCCGAGGCGATCAAAGCGAACTGACACGAGTTGCGAACACCGAACTGCGAAGTGCCCATGAAACCCGATGACGCCAGCGTTACCGTCACCAGGAGCGGCGTACGGCGCGCGGGGCGCATCGTCGCGCCGGCGCAGGCTGCTGCGTTGACCGTAATTTCCGCGCTGCTGCTGGCCGGTTGTCCGGGCCGCGGCGGAGGCGCGGGTGGGGCCGGCAGCTCCGCCGACACGCGGGATCCCCAGAAATACGCGAAGATGGTCACCGCGTTCTACACCGGCGTAGTGGCGCTGAACGTCAACGACCTGGAGCGGGCCCGGACCAACCTGGAAACAGCCACGCAGCTCTATCCGGACGAGCCGGCGGCCTGGGCGGACCTGGCGCTCTGCTACCTCCGGACGCCTAACCAGCTCGAACCCGCGGCGAAGGCGCTGGAGCGGGCGCGGAAGCTGGCGCCGAACGACCCGGACATCCACCTCAACTCCGCGCTCCTGGCAGACATGCAGGGGAAGGCGGACGAGGCTGCGCAGCACGTGCGCAAGGCGCTGGAGCTGAACCCTCGCAACGTACAGGCGCACGCGCTGCTGGCGCAGCAGCTCGAGCGGCTGGCGGCTCCCGGCTCGGCGCAGGAGATCGAGCGGCATTTCGAGCAGATCCTGGAGATCCAGCCGGACAACCTGTACGTGCTGCTGGAGCTCACTCGCCGCAGCGCCCGCGACGGAGACCGGGAGAAGCTGCGGAAGCACCTGGACGAGTTGACGGCGATGTCCGGTACGTGGCCGCCCGATCCCCTGCAGCGGCTGCGGTCGCTCCGCAGCCGGGCGGTGTCCGCAGAGCCCCGTTCGCTGGCCATCGATACGCAAGTGCTCGGCAACGTGCTGAAGCAGACCACGCAGTACCGCCTCAGCGCCGCCGTGATGGGCATCGGGGACAAGACCCAGGTCGGCGCGCCGATCGAGCGGTTCCTGACCCTGCGCCAGCCGCCCTCCACGCCGGCCCCGCGGGACGAGGCGCTGGCGTTCAACCCGGAGCCGGTCGCGGAGGTCAAGGCTCCGTGGGCCGTGGGCCGCGTGCTCGCCCCCGCCATCCCTCCCACTCCGGCTCCCGGCGCCGCGCCAGACGCCCCGCTGGCGCCCGCCGGCCCGGATGAGCCGCCGGTAGTGGTGTATCCCTCCGCCGGCAAGCTTGTGCTGGGACCCCAGGCGTCGGTCGCCTCCCCGATTGCGCCGGCCGTGCCGGAAGCGATGCTGACGCTGGACTGGAATGATGACTACCGCCCGGACCTGCTCCTAGCCGGGGGCGGCGGGCTGCGCCTCTACCAGCAGGGGGCCGGCGGGAAGTGGGCGGACGTCACCGCGAAGAGTCGCCTGCCTGCGCCGGTTACCGGCGGCGCTTATACCGGCGCCTGGGCGGCGGATTTTGACGTGGAGGGGGACCTGGATGCCATTCTCGGCGCCCCCGCGGGCGAGCCGCTGGCACTCCGCAACAACGGGGACGGCACCTGGGCCACGGCGCGGCCGTTCCCCGGCGTGAAGGGGCTCCGCGACTTCGTGTGGGCGGACCTGGACGGCGACGGCGACCCCGATGCTTCGCTGCTGGATGGAGCGTCTTCCCTGGTGGTGTTCCTGAATGAGCGCGGGGGCCACTTCCGAAAGCTCGATCTGGGCGGCGTGGGAGGTCGGGCGGCGGCGCTCGCCGCGGCAGACTGCGATCAGGACGGCAAGCTGGACCTCACGGTGGTGCGTCCGGGCGGCGCGATCCAATCGCTCTCCCTGGATGAAGACGCGAAGGGGAAGACCAGCGACCTCGCCCAGTGGGCGGGAGCGCCGGCGAAGGGCGGCGCCCGGCTGCTCTGGGGCGACCTGGACAACAACGGCGCCTCGGACCTGGTGGCGTCCGGTCCGGAAGGCACCCACGTCTGGCTGCGCGATGAAAAGTGGGCGCTGCAGCCGCTCGCCTCACCGCAGGACGCCCGGGTCTCCAGCCTGGAGGATATGAACGGCGACGGCCGGGTGGACCTCGTCGGCATCTCGAAGGACGGGAAGCCGGTCCGGCTCCTGAACCAGGGCAGTAAGAACTACCACTGGCAGGTGGTGCGCCAGCGGAACGCCTACGTGCGAGAGGGCGATCAGAAGATCAACTCCTTCGGCGTCGGCGGCGAGATGGAGGCCCGCGCCGGCATGCTGTTCCAGAAGCAGCCGATTACCGGTACTCGCGTCCACTTCGGCCTCGGCGAGAACGCCGCCGCCAGCGTGGTCCGGATCATCTGGCCCAACGGCCAGCCCCAGGGGGAGTTCGACCTGGCGGCGGACCAGTCGCTGCTGGCCAACCAGCGGCTCACCGGCTCCTGCCCGTGGCTCTTCGCGCACGACGGCGAGGGGATGAAGTTCGTGACGGACGCGCTCTGGAAGTCCCCGCTCGGGCTGCGCATCAACGCCCAGGATACGGCGGGCGTCTCGCAGACCCGCGATTGGGTGCGCGTCCGCGGCAGCCAGCTCGCCGCGCGTGACGGCTTCTACGACCTCCGCATCACCGCCGAGCTGTGGGAAACCGACTTCTTCGACTACGCGACCCTGATGGCGGTGGACCATCCCGAAGGCACCGAGCTCCTCCTGGACGAGCGGTTCTCCATCCCGCAGCCGGAGCTGAAGCTCCACATCACCACCCCGCCCGTGCCGGTGGTCCGCGCCGTGGACCAGGCGGGCACGGACGTGACGGACGTCGTCAGCAAGGTCGACGGCCGGTACCTGGATACCTTCGCGATCGGCCGCTACCAGGGCGTGGCGACCGATCATTGGGTGGAGGTGACGCTGCCGGACGAGGCGGCCCGCTCCGGGCAGTTGACGCTCGCCGCGACCGGTTGGGTCTATCCCACGGACAGCTCCATCAACGTCGCCATCAGCCAGGGCGCGCAGGAGAAGCCGCAGGCACTCAGCATCGAGCTCCCGGACGGGAAAGGTGGCTGGAAGGTGGCGCGAGCCGGGCTCGGCTTCCCGGCCGGGAAGTACAAGACCGTGCTCCTGGACCTGGCCGGCCTGTTCCCGCAGGGCCAGACCGCGGGCCGCAAGCTCCGGCTGCGGACCAACATGGAGATCTACTGGGACGCGCTGGCGGTGGTGTCGCCTGCGGCCGGAGCGGGCATGCTGAAGCGGGAGATCTTCCCCAGCACCGCCGAGCTGCGGTACCGCGGCTTCTCCCGGATCCGCCGCGACCGGCGGTCCATGCCGGAGACGCCGGAATACGACCGGCTGGCCGGCACCGGCCAGCAGTGGCTGGACCTGGTGGGCTTCTACACCCGCTTCGGCGACGTGCGCGAGCTGCTGACGAAAGTGGACGACCGCTACGTAATCATGAACGCCGGCGACGAGCTGGTGCTGCGTTTCCCGGCGCTGGCGCCGCCGAGGCAGGGCTGGACGCGGGACTTCGTCTTCGTGAGCGACGGCTGGGACAAGGATGGCAACTACAACACCTCCTACTCCACCACCCTGCTGCCGCTTCCGTCTCACTCTCGCCCGGCCTACGACGCGGCGCCCGTGCCGCTGGAGCAGGACCCGGTCTACCGGCGCAACCCCGGCGATTGGCAGAAGTATCACACCCGCTACGTGAGCCTGGACGGCTTCCGTAACGCACTCCGGCCCCGAGCGGTCCCGCCGGCCGCTCCGGTCGTGAGCAGGCAGCCCTGACATGAAGCAGAGCCCCCTTCCCCGGATCATTCTGAACGTTGCCTTCGCCGGGCTGCTGGCCTCGGTGCCGGTGCTTTCGAAGGCGTACGCCCGCAAGGGGCAGACCGACACCCAGCCGGTGGACGTGCAGGCCACCGTTGCGCGACACGGCTTCGCGCTGCAAGAGGTGTCGAAGCAGGCCGGGCTGGACTTCGTGCACCAGCCGCCGAAGCTGCACGCTTCGCTGGACCACATCATGCCGCAGATCGCCTCCATGGGCGCCGGCGTCTCCGTGGTGGACTTTGACCGCGACGGCTGGAACGACCTGTACGTCACCAACAGCGGCGAGGGCAGCAAGAACCGGCTCTACCGGAACACCGGGAAGGGCACCTTTGAGGACGTGGCCGAGGCGATGGGGGTGGCGGACCTGAACCAGCCCGGCACCGGCGTCTCCATGGGCGCCATCTGGGGCGACTACGACAACGACGGCTTTGAGGACCTCTTCGTCTACAAGTGGGGCCGCGCCGAGCTGTTCCACAACGACGCGGGAAAGAAGCTCACCCGCGTAACCGAGGGCGCCGGGTTCCCGGCCTGGTCCAACTGCAACAGCGCCACCTGGCTGGACTACGACCGCGACGGCAAGCTGGACCTCTTCGTGGGCGGCTACTTCCGGGAAGACCTGGACCTCTGGAACCTGAAATCCACCCGGATGATGCCGGAGAGCTTCGAGTACGCGCGGAACGGCGGGCGGAAGTACCTCTTCCGGAACGAGGGTGGGGGCAAGTTCGCGGACGTGACCGCCGCCACCGGCCTGGATAGTCACCGCTGGGCGCTGGCCGTGGGTGCGGCGGACCTGCGGGGCACCGGCTACCCGGACCTGGTGGTGGCGAACGACTACGGCGTCTCCGAGCTGTGGGCCAATGACGGCGGGAAACGCTTCCGGGACGTCGGCAAAGAGGTGGGCATCGGGGAGCGGCCCAAGAGCGGGATGAACGTGTCGTTCGGCGACATCCGCAACGATGGCCGGTTCGCGATCTACATCACCAACATCAGTGAAGAAGGCGTGCTGGTGCAGGGCAACAACCTGTGGCTCCCGATGGATGAGGGCACCGGCAGCTCCCTGAAGTACGTGAACATGGCCGAAGACATGGACGTGGCCCTTGGCGGCTGGAGCTTCGGCGCGCAGTTCGGCGACCTGAACAACGACGGCTTCTCGGACCTGTTCCTCACCAACGGCTATGTCTCGGAGGGCGAGAAGAGCTACTGGTACGACTTCTCCAAGATCGCCGGCGGCAATACCGCCATCATCGGCGATGCCAAGAACTGGCCGCCCATGGCCGGCCGCAGCCTCTCCGGCTACCAGCGCAAGCGGGTATGGATCAACGACGGCGCCGGGAAGTTCACGGACGTGGCCTCGCAGGTCGGGGTGAAGGAGACGTTCGATGGCCGCTCCGTGGCCCTGGCGGATTTCGGCAATCGCGGGGCGCTGGACGTGGTGGTGGCGCACCAGAAGGGGCCGCTGCTGCTCTACAAGAACAACGTGGCGGCAGACCAGGATTGGATCCAGTTCGAATTGGAAGGCACGAAGAGCAACCGCAGCGCCATCGGCGCGCAGGTGCGCGTGTTCTGGAACGGGCAGCAGCAGCTCCAGCAGGTGTCCGGCGCCAGCGGCTTCTGCGCCGAGAACCAGCGGCGCCTGCACTTTGGTCTCGGTA
>JAJFMS010000208.1 GCA_020696885.1 Armatimonadota bacterium
AGATCAGCGCGGAAACCGACGCTGCCAAGAAGGCCGAGATGGAGCGCGAGATGACCGCCGGCTGGTACCTGGCGGACAAGCTGGGTGAGGCGGTAGCCGTGAACCCGGACCTGCACCACCCGATGGTGTTCCAGCGCTACATCCCGGAGAAGTTCCAGAACCCGCTGGAGCGGCATTTCTGGATCCGCAGTGTGCCGTGGATCCTGGAGTTCAAGCACGAGCTGCCCGCCGTAGAAGGCGCCGGTCCCTCCGCCACCACCCCGGCAAAACCCGGCGACATCAAAGCGGACCCGGTGCTGATCACCAAGGACCGCGTGCTGCAGGTCTACCTGGACGCGCTGAAGCCGGACGCCCCGGCCCAGTCCCGCGCGGCGGCGGTGCGTATCTCTAACCAGACCTCGGTGCGGCGCAACCCGGAGGTGCTCCTGGCCCTGGCCGAGCTGATCAAGTTTGAGAAGGACGCTCAGCTCGTCAAGATCGCGGAGAACGTGGTGAACACCGGCAACGAGCGGTTCATCCCGGACCTCGTGGAAGCGCTGAAGGCGGAAGGCCGCCCCGGCAAGTGGCTCGCCGGCAGCAAGCCGGATCCGATGTTCCTGCAGGACATCACCTACTTCCGGGACTACGTGGTGCCGGAGTTCGCCCGCAGCAAGCGGACGGACCAGGCGAGTTGCATGGGCTGCCACGGGCTGCCCGGCCGGGTGCCCTCCTTCTACCTGAAGGCGGCGGACCAGTTCGGCTATCTCTCCGCGGCGGACCTGTTGTTCAACTACCGCGTATCGCAGTCCAAGCTGAACCTGGCGGACCTGGAGAGCAGCAAGCTGCTCCGGAAGCCGCTGAACGTGCAGGACGGTAAGGAAGACGGCCACCAGGGCGGCCGGCGCTACCTGCCGCAGGACGAGGGCTACCTGCTCCTGAAGCGGTGGGCCCTCAACCAGCCCAAGCTGATCCAGGCCATCATGGGCGCCGCCCCGGCGGTGAACGGCCAGCGCTCGCCGCTGCTGGCGATTGGCCAGCCGGATGCCCTGAAGCCCCGGGAAGCGGGGGAGTAGTGGGTGGTTAGTGGTTAGTGGTTGAGAGGCCCGCCGTTCCCGGCGGGCCTCTTTTGGCGCCCGGCCGGGCGTAGGGTCCTGACGGTTGGCGGCGCGCCACTTCCCGAGCCTGTGAGGAATCGGCGTTTCCAACGGTCAGTTGGGAGCCGCGCTCGGTTCGCTTCAAGCATTCGCGCAGGAGACCCGCAACTTCCGGTATGTGCACGGTATGGTGAGAACAGGGGTAGTCTCCTGATCCCCGAGCGCCTGGCGAAGGACGCGACCCAGGAGGCCCGACATGCCGTCACCATTCCCTGGCATGGACCCGTACATCGAGCAGCCGCGGATCTGGAGTGACTTCCACAGTGATCTCGCAGGGGAGTTACGTGCTCAGATCAACCGGCAAGTCCAGCCGCATTACGTAGCGCGCCTCACTCCCTATGAGACGTACGAGGTCGTCGAGGTGGATGTCGGCGTCCATCGCCGCGCTGCCGTGCTCGGTCCGGGTGAAGTAGCGACTACCGTCGACATCACGCCTCCGAGCGCCCAGAGCCGCCTGCCCCTGGAGCTGCCCGTCACGCTGCACAGTGTTGAGGTGCACGCTGTAGGGACAAATCAACTCGTTACAGCCATCGAGATCCTGTCGCCCGTGAACAAGCGGCGAGGACATGAAGCGTTTGAAGGGTATCTGCGGAAGCGTCGCAACCTGTTGCGCTCCCTGGTGCATTTCATCGAAATTGATCTGCTGCGGGCCGGCGAACGTCCACCACTGGAAGAGCCTCCCCCACCGGCGCCCTACTATGCCATGGTGAGCCGGGAAGAACACCGCCCCTCGGTGGAGGTCTGGATGATCTCGCTGACAGAGCGCCTTCCCAAGCTACCCGTTCCGCTGCTCCAGCCCGACCCGGATGCGGTGGTTGACTTGCAGGCCGCACTAGAGCAGGTGTATGAGCGCGGGGGCTACGGCAGCGAAATCGATTACCGACAGCCACCGCCACCGCCGTTATCGCGCGCGGATTCGACGTGGGTGGAAAACCTTCTCCGCACTCATCGGGACCGCTAGCCGCGCCGTGCTTGCCTAACGTACCGGCGCAGGTAATCTGGATACCTACCAGCCATCGGGCCGGTAGGTATCCAGCGGTCCGGGCAGACGTGCATACGTTTCCAAGACGCTGTACTAACTAACGAGCAATGCTAGATTGAAAAAGCTCTCCCAGCGTGATTGGCCCTCCGCTGAGCTGGCGTTTCTCACTGCTTCTAGACACTAGCAAATCTCGTTAACCAGCCACCAACGCCCGCATCGGGGGTGGCGCCGGGCCGGCGGCATCAAGCGCGCTGCGGACGGACGCGTGGATATGGAAATGTCCCTGTAACCGGAGCAGTAGCAGCGTGCGCTCCTCCCGGCTGCCGGGGCGCAGCACCAGCCGCAGGTCCGTGTGCGCAGCTTCGGCGCTTCGCTGGAGCGCGAGGAGCGAGCGGACGCCCTCGCTGTCGATGTAATCCGTGCGGAGGAAGCTGAGGATCACCGACCCGGAGGTACGGAGCACCGTGCCGACCTTCTCCTGGAAGGGGCGCGCGTGCTCCACATCCAAAGGGCCTACCACGTGGACGAGGACGTTGCCCGCGTTCTCGTCGATGCGAAGTTGAAATCGCTGCGGAATCATGCGCGGGCCAGAAGACCCGGTCCTTTCTCGTGTCATATCCCTCGCCGGCCTGCGCCACTCGGTGCCCGAGGGATGGATTCCCCCAGGAAGAGTTCCCTCCCGATCGCGGCCGGCAAACCAACCGCGGTGGCGCTCCTCTAAACTGCGGCGCCGGCCGCTTCCCGGTCGCGAGGACCCGGCGCACTAGAACGTGTATCCGCGACATTACTACCCACATATCGCGGGAGTACAGCCCGAATGGTGTCATCGAGCTGATGTGGTCAGTGGAACACCAAGCCTGTCACACGAACTCCATCTTCCTCCACCGCACCTTCCGCAACTCCCACCTCCACAGGGTGTCGCAAGTGCATGCGGTAATCCGGCTATCGGGCCTGGACCAGAAGGCGAGCGGCGATGCTGAATATTTACGGACGAGGGCACCGGTTCTGCGACGGGATCTCCCGGCGGGGCTTTCTAAAGATCGGCGGCTTCACTTTTGGCGCCGCGAGCCTCTCCCTGGCAGATGTCCTCCGTGCCGAAGCCGCCTCCCCGGTACGCGGGAAGCGCGGCCACAAGGCCGTCATCAACGTCTTCCTCGGCGGCGGTCCTCCCCACCAGGACATGTGGGAGATCAAGACCGACGCTCCCGCCGAGATCCGCGGCGAATTCAAGCCGATCAATACCAAGGTCGACGGGATCCAGATCGGCGAGGCGTTTCCCCGCATCGCCGGGATGATGGACCGGTTCGCCGTGATCCGCTCGGTCGTCGGAAACGCCGGCGACCACGACGGCTACCAGTGCCTTTCCGGATGGCCCCGGCAGGCGCTCGCGGGGCAGGGCGGCTACCCGTCCATCGGCTCCGTGCTCGCCAAGATCCGGGGGCCGATCGACCGTGCCGTGCCGCCCTCCATCGGCCTCGCCGCCAAAACCCAGCACACCCCCTGGTCCGAGGCCGGCACGTCGGGCTTCCTGGGTCCGGCCTACTATCCGTTCCGCCCGAACCTGCTGCCTGCGGGCGGCGACCAGGGCCACGACGTCATCAAGCTGAACGGCCTCACCCTGGACCGTCTCCAGGATCGACGCCGGCTGCTGAGCGCGCTCGATTCCCATCGCCGTGACCTGGATGCCAGCCTGGACGTTCAGGCCCGCGACGCCGCGTCCGAAGCCGCCTTCGACCTGCTCACTTCCAGTAAACTGGCGGACGCGCTGGACGTGACCAAGGAAGACACGAAGACCCGCGAACGGTACGGCGACGGCAAGCCGTACAAGTACCAGTACGACGGCGCCCCCACCTGCAACGACCAGCTCCTCATCGCTCGACGGCTGGTGGAGGCGGGCGTGCGCTGCGTGTCCCTCTCGTATGGACGCTGGGACAGCCACGGCCAGAACTTCGACCTGGTCCGCGACCACGGCGGCAAGCTCGACCAGTGCCTCTCCGCGCTGGTGGAAGACCTGGAGCAGCGCGGCATGCTCGACGACGTTACCGTGATCGCGTGGGGCGAGTTCGGGCGCACCCCGCAAATCAACAAGGACGCGGGCCGCGATCACTGGCCCCAGGTCTCCTGCGCCATCATGGCGGGCGGCGGAATGAAGACCGGCCAGGCGATCGGCCGCACGGACCGCACCGGCGCCTTCGCCGAGGAGCGGCCGGTCCACGTGCAGGACATCATCGCCACGATCTACCACAACCTGGGCGTGAACCTGGAGGCGACGATGCTGGACGACCGCACCGGCCGACCCCAGTATCTCCTCGACCACCGCGACCCGATCCAGGAACTCGTGGGTTAGGTTGCCGCAGGTTTAAGTGACAGATCTAACCGCAGAGACGCAGAGAGCGCTGAGGGGAGAGTATTCGGACGGATAGCTCGAGCCGACTTAAGGTCGTAGCTCGGTCTATCCCCGGCGGAGGCACCCGTCTCCGCCCTACCCTTCCTGCTTTAACTCTGCGCGCTCTGCGTCTCTGCGGTTAATTTCCCGCCCTCCAACTCCGGCCCTACCGCCGACGCGGCCGACTCGGGTGACGATCACGCTTGTTGCGGACGCCATCACCATCCCGGTCCCGGTCACGGCGGTTCCGGATCCCGTCGCCATCCCGGTCGCGGTCGCGGCGGTTGCGGATACCGTCGCCGTCGATATCGCGGCGGCGAGTGCCGAAGTGCCTACGGCCAAATACGGATCGGTCCCGCCAATCCGGAATACCATCGCGATCACGGTCATAGGACCGCGACACTACTCGCCGGCGCGGCGCCGCTTCGGCGGCACTGGGAGCGGCCAGGCTGCCCAGCAGTGTTCCACTAAGAAAGAGGGCGCCTAACAGCCCCGTAATAGTCCGCTTCATTGTGTTCTGCTCCTTTGTTCTCTAACGTGTCAACGGCTTTCCAGCCGGCAACATCCAGGGCATACCCGAAGCAGAGGGAAGGTATGCGTCCTTGGTTGTGGGGCGCTACACACCGCGAGCGGCGGGACGGCTGCGTTTCAGCCGGGCAGGTCGCCGGGAACGCACAGAGTGAGGAGGAGGGCCAAACCATGCAAAATATACAAGATCGGGCAGATCAAGACGTGAGGATCCTGGATCTCGACGACACCGAGATGGATCCGCAGATTGCCTACGACCCGCTCCGTCCGGGGTACCGCCCGAGCCCGGCGTCTACCGCGGGAGCCCAAGCCGACGAGAAACGCATCGTGGAGCTGCTGGAAGGGCGCGGCGCCACGGATGTCCATCCGGGCGGCCCTGGCGTGGGGGGAGATTGAGCGGAGGTGATGGAGCGATCGAACCGTCAGGCGCGGGTCACCACCCCGAGCGCCCGTGCCCGATCACTCCATCACCTCTCTGACCTTGGCTGGAAGTACCGGTCTGCGCTACCGTGCCCCGCAGGCCTGGAGGCAGGCCTGCATGTGGCCGCGTGACTCGGCCGCGATGGTGCAGCACTGCTCCACACTGTATTCCTTCGCGCCGATGATCTCCAGGTTCACCGGACCGGCATAGCCGCTTTCGTGGAGCACGCGGAGGTAGCCCACCAGGTCGATGTCGCCGCGCCCGTTCGCCTGGTTCTCCGGCTTGCCCGGCCCCTGCTGGCGACCCTTGCAGTCCCGGATGTGGACGTGCTTCACCCGGGACACCACCGCCGCGATCGCTTCCACCGGGTTCTCACCCGAGCGGTAGATGTGCGAGGGATCCATGTCGATGCCAAACGCCGGCGAGTTGATCGCCGCCATCGCCTGCAGCGTGGTTGGCGTGTTGTGGATGCTGTTCCCCACGTGCGCCTTGACGCACAGGGTCACCCCGTACCGCTCCGCCATCTGCACCAGGCTGCCGAGCGTATCGATGGAGCGCTGCAGCGACTCCTCATCGCCGGTCTTCCCACCGGGGCCGCAGTTCACGATCGGGATCCCGAGCTCCGAGGCGGCCTGGAACGCCGCTTCCATCTTCCCCGGGTCCTGCGATGGTTGCTCCATCGCCAGCAGTTCCAGCGAGTACTCGCGGCTCAGTCGCTTCACCTCCGGCACGAGCTCCTGCCAGCGGTCGAGCACCAGGTGCTCACTCATCCCGTCGATGGCGGAGAGCTCGATGCCATCGTAACCGGCCAGTGCGATGTACTTGAAGGCGGTTTCCAGATTGTGACCGCCGAACAGAACCGAATTCGCTCCCAGTTTCATCCTACCTCCAGCGTCGTTGCGTGGGCTGCGGACGGAGCAACGCCCTCCGAGCATGGCTCGGAGGGCGTTTCAACCTACTGTGTGCGGAGACTAGCTACCGGGCGCCGGGATCGGCTTGATCACCACGGGACCCTTCTTCTTTTTCTTCTTCTTGTCGTCAGTAGCCTGATCGCCCGACTCCGAGTCCTTCTTCTCGGACTTCTC
>JAJFMS010000209.1 GCA_020696885.1 Armatimonadota bacterium
AGCTGGGCACGGTCTATCACACCGCCCGGAAGCAGGAGTAATGGAGTGGCGGAGTCCTGGAGTAATTGGGCTCCAGCTCCGCCCTTGGTTAGCGGCGGGACGGGGTGAACTGGTCTCTCCCCACTAAATAGCGTCGGCCCGCTACGCCAACCAACCACCAGTCCGACCGAATGCCCGAACCTCCAACGAACGAGAAGTGATCGACTGTCGGCCACCGGCTGGCCGAGGGCGTCACCCTTAGGGTCCAATGAGTGCCCTGGAACGTGAAACTTAACACGTGGAACCACGGCACCACCAGCACGACCGCCACTAGGAGCACCGGAACCAGAGCCAGCAGCACGAGCCAGGGGCTGCGCTTCCGCTCCGTCCGCTCCCGCGGTTTCTCGCTCACGATCGGCATGGCTGACTCTCCAGGTCCATTTAGCCGTCGATCCTGGTCACGAGCTTTTCGCAGGCGTGGTGAAACTCGGCCTGCACCGTAATCGAGCGCGCTATCTGCCCAGATGGTACCCGACGCTGCCGATGGTCTGCTCCCGGTGGGGGATCCATAATGGGCGCCGTATCGCTCGCTCGATCCCGCGATACGAGCTGGTGTCCGCAGAGGCGCAGAGCAGGCGAAGAGGGAACCGTTCAGGAAGCGGTCGGCTGCGCCGAGACCCATTGTGGCCCGATGTCCCCTGGAGGATCCCATGTCCCAACTCGCCTGGAAGCCACTAGTTTCCGTTGCTCTCGCTGCCGGGCTGCTCGGCTCGGCCGCCACTTCTCTGGCGCAGAAGAACGCCGATCGCGCCTCTGAGACCCCTATCGGCTCGAAGTGGTGGCCGTCTCGCTGGGGAGCGAACGATCAGCGCGGCGCTGCCAACCGCCTCACGCCCGACAAGGTGAAGCAGGCCACCCAGCTCATCCGTACCGGCCAGGTCTACTCCCTCGGCCGGATGTACGAGTACGGGATGCCGCTGCCGGGCAACCGGCATTTCAGCCTCACCATCCCGGGCTCCCCTACCGGGAAGCCGTCCGGCGAGAACATGGGCGTCCATCACGACGAGCTGTTCAGCGGCGAGATCGGGCAGATCGGTACACAGTTCGACGGCCTGGGGCACGTGGGCTGCAAGCTGCCGGATGACTACTACTTCTACAATGGCTTCAAGCTCTCGGAGTTCGGGGATGCTTACGGGCTGAAGAAGCTGGGCGTGGAGAACGTCGGGCCGATCTTCACGCGCGGCGTGCTCATCGACATGGCGCGCTACAAAGGCGTGGACCGGATGCAGAGCGGCGCCGTGATCACCCGTGCCGACCTGGAAGGCGCCCTCAAGGCCCAGAACGTCCGGATCACCCCCGGCGACATCGTGCTGCTCCGCACCGGGCACGGGAAGCTCTGGATGAAAGACAACCAGGCTTTCGGCGCGGGCGAGCCCGGTATCGGAATGGAGGCTGCGCAGTGGCTTGTGGAGCAGCAGGTGGTGATGTGCGGCGCCGACACCTGGGCCCTGGAGGCCGTGCCGCACGAGAACCCGAAGCGCCCGTTCCAGGTCCACCAGCTCCTGCTCACCCGCAACGGCGTCTACGTGCAGGAGAACCTCGACCTGGAAGCGCTGGCTGCCGACCGCATCTATGAGTTCGCCTACGTCTTCAGTCCCCTGCGCTTGAAGGGTGCTTCCGGATCCCCCGGCAACCCAATTGCCGTGCGGTGAAGGGCCGTTGCCCTTGGGGAGTAATGGAGTGGTGGAGTAGTGGAGTATTGGGCTGTGGGAGCCCGTACGGGCTCCTTTCCCGTTACTCCAACACTCCATTACTCCATCACTCCTGCGCAGAGCGCCTCGGAGGTGAACACCGCCGCTGGGCGGAACTCATCCATGTCTACGCAGTGGGCTCCGGTGGTAGTATTGCTCCGGTCTCACCGCCTGGTGACTTTCCCTCCGGATGAGGATGAGCCGAACAGTCAAGGTGTTTCAGCCCGTGCAGTTCTATCCGGGCCGGTATGCGGCAATCGATGTGGGCAGCCATTCGGTGCAGCTCCTCGTGGCGGACGTCGACGAGGAGGGCCGACTCACGTCCGTCTCCGAAGGGGCGCGGAACACCCGGCTCAGCGAGCGCTACTACGTCGGCCACCGGTTGATCCGCCCCGCCCGGGAGCGGACCTCCGAAGCGGTGGCGGACTTTACCCGGCTGGCGCGGCGCCTGGGTGCCGAGAGCATCGCCGCCGTAGGCACCTCCGTCCTCCGGGAAGCGGCAAACGGCAGCGAGTTCCGCACGCAGGTGCGCCAGGACTGCGGGCTGCCGATCGAGGTGATCACCGGCGAGCAGGAGGCGGAGCTCGCCTACATGGGCAACCTCTTCGACCGCCGGCTGCCCCCTACGGACGGCGAGCGCGTGGTGATCGATATCGGCGGGGGCAGCACGGAGATCGTCCGCGGCATCGGAGCCACGATCCGCAAGCGAGACAGCTACCGGATCGGCGCGGTGCGGCTGACCGAGCAGTTCATCCGGAGCGATCCCCCCAGTGTTGCCGAATGCGTGGCCGCAGACGCCGCGATCGAGGAGTTCCTGGCCCGCGCGGAGCCGCTGCCGGGGCGAGCGCTGCTGCTGGGCGCTGGAGGCACGATCCAGAACCTGGCGTCGGTGGCGAAGGCCGCCGGCATGATCCACGCCCGGGAGGTGCACGGCGCCGTGCTGCCACACGCGGTGGTGGCGGAGCTGGTAGACCTGTTCCGCTCCCTCCCCTTGAAGTTCCGGAAGCGGGTTCCGGGCCTTGAGCCAGACCGCGCGGACGTGATCCTGGGAGGCACGATGATCCTGCACCAGGCGATGGCGCTGGTGGGGGCGCATCGGATCCTCGTCTCCGCCAATGGGGTGCGTCATGGCTGCGTTTACGCGATGGCCCAGCGCGCGCTTCTGAAGCGTTAGAGCCGATCTCGGTAGGCAGAATTAGGGCGAGCCGAGCGAAAGTGGTGAAGGCCAGGAAGGCGAGATCGCTCGATATGGCGGATTATCAGGCGCCTTCGGCTGACGACGCCATCACCCGCTACGCGGGTACCCGCGCTTGCAGCCGGGCGCAGCCAATTATGCCTGCCGGGATCGGCTCTGAACCCGTTTGCCCGGTTCTGGTCCTGGGTAGTACCGTTTGCGCGTCGCAACCGCTCTCCGGGTGGACGCAATGTCAACTCTGGAAACTACCGACTATCCGGTCGGGTCTAAGTCTCGTTGTGCCTCGCCCGCCAGTCGTTCGCCGTGGCCCGCCCGCGGGACGACGAGAGTTATCTGCGGTATATTTGCTCTGCCCATGAATGAGCCGTTTCAGCCTGTCTCCGTGCCTACCGGTGCCTCGCTCCCCTTGCCTGCCGGTCCGACTCTCTGCCGCATCGCGCGGCAGCTCGCTCGCTGCGCCGTAGCCTGGCTGGCGGCCCACGCCCTCAGCGGCGGCCCCGCGCAGGCTCAGCTCCTGCCGCCCGCCAACGCGGATGGACTGGCGGATGCCGTGGCCCGGCATGCCGGACTGGAAGGCCGAGTTCTCTGGCTCGACGGCACCGCGAACCTGGAGAGACTCTCCACGCGCAAAGGCTTGTCGGCAGTGCTGGACCACTGCGTCCGCGCGAACATCAACACGGTGGTCGTGGATGTAAAGCCGCTCAGCGGGCACGTGCTCTATGACAGCAAGGTCGCCCCGAAGCTGAAGGAATGGCGCGGCTTCAAGTATCCGGCCGGCTACGACCTCCTCCGGACCGCACTGGACGAAGGGCACAAGCGCCGCCTCAAGATCTACGCCAACATCAACGTCTTCAGCGATGGACACAAGCTCGTAGGCTCTGGGCCGATTTTCGACAAGCCGGATCAGCAGACCATCATCTACGACGTCGAGCGCACGATCACCACGCCGCGCGGGGACCGGAAGGCCTGTTCGCTTGGCGTGAACCGGTCGCCCGGCGACAACGACATCGCGATCTACGACGCCGGCTATCGCGCGCCCCGGGTAGTGGGCGCCGGCGAGGCCCTGGTGCTGGTGCTCAGCGATCGGGTAGAAGCGGTGGTAGACGGCAGCCTGGCGCCGCCGCGCGGGGTGCGGATCCCTGCGGATGGCTACCTCCTCGTCGGGAAGGGCGAGGGAGCCAAATGGCTCCTCCAGAACGTGCGCGTGGGCGATATCCCGAGCTGGGCCTCGTCGTCCAAGCTCCTCCCGATCGTGGACGCGCCCTCGGAGACCGTGGCGGCGTTCGTGAACCCCGCGAACCCGGTGAGCCGCGACTATGAGATGAAGGTCGTTGAGGAGCTCGCCACCGGCTACGACTTCGACGGGATCGTCTTCGACCGCATGCGCTACGCTAGCCTTCAGTCGGATTTCAGCGAGCTCTCCCGGCAGAAGTTCGAGGAGTACCTCGGCCGTCCCCTGGACCGGTTCCCCGCCGACATCTATTCCTTCGATCCCAACCCGGGCCGCCAGCTCGTTTGGGGCCCCTACTTCAAGCAATGGTTGGAGTGGCGCGCCAAGAACATCCTGTCCTGGCTGGAGCAAGCCAACAAGATCGTTCGTGAGAAGCGCCCGAACGCCAAGATCGGGGCCTACGTCGGCTCCTGGTACAAGTCCTATTACACCGTGGGGGTGAACTGGGGCAGCGACGAGTTCGCACCCGGCTATGACTGGATGAGCCCGAGCTACAACACCACCGGCTACGCACACCTCCTGGACTGGATCAGCACCGGTTGTTACCATCCGATCGCTACCCGGGATCAGGCGAAGAACGCGGGCCTGGACGATAGCTACACGGTTCAGGCGGCTGCGGAACTGGCAAACCAGGCGATCGGGGACATGGCTTTCCACTATGCCGGCCTTTATGTAGTGGACTATAAGGGGTCTCCCGAAGCGTTCCTCGAAGCGGTTGATGCTGCTCGCCGTTTTAGCCAGGGGGTCATGATCTTCGACCTCTCACATTTGGAGGATTACGGCTGGTGGAACGTCCTTGAGGAAGCGTTCCGCGAGAAGAAGCCCGCTCCGCACGATGTGCCTGCGCTGCTTACCGCCGTGCGCGGAGTCCGAAAGTCGATCAGCGGCGCGAACCGCGTACTGCTGGCCGGCTCCAAACCCGGTGCTCCTGTAGCTGGTGCTCCTGTAGCTGGTCCCCCTGTGGCCGGGCTGCCCGAAGCGGCTGACCCTAAGCCCGCTAGGACCGAGCCCGGCAGCGACAAGTAACGCCTTCACTGGTGCTGCCAGAACCCATTACAAGCCTTAACACCCGCACCTGAGTCCCTGTAGCGAGGGCTAACAGGTCGACCGAACTCTCGGTTGTTATCCATGGCTGAACCGGCTCGTTAAGGGGTTATGTAAGGGTCTTGGTAGCGTTTCAGAACGGTGCTCTTCAGCCCTTGTTGACTTGGTCCAAGAGTTCGGGAAACTAGCAGTGCTTCTCGTGCGTCCTACTTACAACCAGGGGCAGCAGGGAGACAGCCACCGATGCGACTTTCCGTTTCGACCGCGGGTTTGATGGTGTGCTTGTTCGGGGTGACCGGCTCCGCAATCGGCGGGGCAACGGCTCCCGTCTCCCCTGCCGGCCGGGTGTCCTTACAGCTCGAGGAAACGAGTCTTAAGGACGCCCTCTCCCGCCTTGCATCCGCCGGCGGCGTACCCATCGAGTTGGACCCGGAAGTGCCGAAAGTGCTCCTCCGTGTGAGCTTCGTAGACGTCCCCTGGGAGACCGCGCTACGCTCGGTCATCCGCACCGCAGCCGGGAACGTCAAGGGGCTGGTCTGCGACAAGGCGGGGGACGGATACCGTGTGCGGATCACTGTGGTTCCGGCCAGTACGGTGGACGTAGTTCCGGCCGCCCCCAAGCCGCTTTACATGAACCGCGGCTCGATCGACTTCAAGAACGGGAAGCTCCGTCAGGTCCTGCGGCGGATCGGTGCGGAGACCGGCATACGCACCCAGGTAGAACCGCAGGTCGAGGATGTTCGGATCACCCTGCGGCTCGATGACCGTCCCGCCAGCGAGCTAGTTACCGCCACACTGGAGGCAGCCGGCGGGCAGATCCCCGGGCTCCGCTTCGTGTGGGATGGGTACCGTTACATCGCCTGGAAGTGTCCTCATGGCGCGCATATTGCCGAGCCGGAGGGTGATGGTACCGGTAAGGTAGACCCCGCCGCAAAGGCGGTGCAGTCGGACCTACTGGAGCGGCTCTCGGTGCGGTTCTTCGATGTCTATCAGCTCAGCGGCTTCCTGGGAGGCTCCGTGTATTCACCCCAGGGAGGTCAGAGCCCCTACTCGTTCTCCAACACCCCCCTTAACAACCAGGGTATGGACCAGGTGTTCGCACCAGGTGGGTTCCTTCCGGTTTTCAACCCGCCGGTAGTCACCGGAATGTGCCGGATCTCCGGGTGCGGCCCGCGGTACATCCAGGAGGCTCCCGGCCTCTCGAAATAGGCCCGGCACCCGTTACTCAACGGGTGCGGTCTCGGTGCGGGATTGAACCGCACCGGGGAGACGCAGGACGCTTTCAGCGCTCTGGTGAACGTCTAAGAGAAGTATGGATA
>JAJFMS010000210.1 GCA_020696885.1 Armatimonadota bacterium
CGCCCCCGTCCGCGCCGAACAGCTCGATCTGAACCTCGTCCGGCTGATGCGAGGCCCAGAAGCTCTCCACCTGAATCGCGGCTCCGTTCGCGAATCGGATCAACCCCGCGCCGTAGTCGTCGGCGGCGAAAGCGGCGGCGAACTCGGGAGTGACCGGACGGTACTGCCAATAGCCCTGGCCGCGCGGCCCGAAGCGAGCCCCGGCGATACCGGTTACGCTCACCGGCTCCGGGCAGCCCGCCATCCACCAGGCCGCGTCCAGCACGTGCACCGCCATGTCCCGGAACGCGCCCCCACCGGGGCCGATGAAGTGCGCGCCCCAGTCCGGGATGCCGCTGCGTCGCACGCTCCGCGCCCGGGCGTAGTAGACCTCCCCAAGCGCCCCGGAGCGGACCTGTTCGCCCAGGAAGCGGACCGGGCCGCTGAAGCGCATGGCCATCGCCATCATCCCCACCACGCCTGCCGCCGCCGCGGCCGCCTCCACCAGTTCCCGCGCCGCGACCTCGCTGGCCGAGAGCGGCTTGGTGCAGAGCACATGCTTGCCGTGTTGCACTGCCGAGAGGGCTACCGGCACATGGAGCTGGTTGGGGGTGCCCACGAAGACGGCGTCCACGTTCGGATCGGCGCACAGCGCTTCGAATTCCGTGTGCCGGCGCGGTGTCCCGGGCAGCTCGGCCGCCAGCTCCGCCATCCGGGCCGGGTCCAGGTCGCAGAGTGCCGTGACTTCGCCCCGCGCCGACCGGGCGACGGCGCGCGCCAGCGACTTTCCAATACCCATCCCCACCACCCCGAACCGAACCTTCTCCACTTACACAGGCCCTCCGCCGCAGCCCCCCAAGGGAACGCAGACGGCCACCGGGGTGTCCCGATAACCAGGAGTTACACACCTTCATGATTCTGGCAGGACCAGGCCCGGCAGACAACGTGCGTTGCGCCAGGGACCACTGGCGAGGTCCGCCAGCCATCCAGAGCAGGCTCCAGGTTGCGTGGATCTGACATTCCACGCAGAATATCGCCACAATAGACATGAGGCACTTCCACACATGACTGATGGCAAGCTCACTCGAGCAGGGCGGATACCTGTCTGGTGCCGCGGAGCGGCGATGCTCCTCGGCGTTGCGGTGCCGTGCGCCGGGTTGATTCCTGCGAGCCCCACAGTAGCGGCCGCGCAGCGCGAGGAGCGACCCGTTGCGGACCCATCCCCCGTCGATCGCCAGGCGATCGAGCGCTCGCAGGAGGTGATGGCGAAGCAGCTCTCCAACCTGCCCCGCTTCGTGGAGTGGCCGGATGAAGTGCTCCCCCGCCCCCAGTCCCCCATCGTCATTGGAATCCTCGGCACGCGTGACTTCGCCGCACGGGTCCAACGCGTGGTCGGAAATCGGACCATCGATGGGCATCCGGTCATCGTCCGTCAGCCGAAGCTGATGGAGCTCAAGGACTGTCACGTGCTCTTCGTGAGTGACTGGTTCTGGCGACGCTCCCGGGGAGGTGTGGGACAGCACCTCAAGAACTTCCCGGTTCTCACCGTAGGCGAGTCCCCTGGCTTCGCGCAGTCCAGCGGCATCGCTAACTTCCGCGTGGAATCCCAGCGCATCATCCTCGAAGTGAACGAAGAGGCTGCGCGCCGCTCCGGGTTAACCCTTAGCTCCAAGCTCCTCCGGATCGCCACCATCGTCCGCAACGGCGACTAAACGGAACTCCCCGCCCTTGGTCCGCTTTCGCAACCTCACGATCCGGCGAAAGCTGGTCCTGGCCTCCATGCTCGCCAGCATGTGCGCCCTCCTGCTGGCCTGCGCCGGCTTCGTGCTGTACGACCTGTTCGACTTCCGCCGGCAGATGACCAACGATCTGACGGCCGTGGCCCAGATCGTCGGCTCGAACAGCGAAGCGGCGCTGGTGTTCGGAGATCACCGCGTCGGCCGCGAGATCCTTTCCGCCCTGGAAGCCAAGCGGCAGATCGTGAGCGCCCTCCTCTTCGACGACCAGGGCCGTGTCTTTGCCACGTGGACCCGCAGTGGAGCCCGGCCGGCGCCGCCGCCGCTCCCGGTCCGCGGCGAGACGGCGGTCTTCCGCAATGGCAGCCTGTTCGTTTACCAGCGGGTGGGCGGCCGGGACCAGCCGCTCGGCCTGGTGGTGCTCCAGTCCGACCTCACCCTCTGGGCTCGTCGGCTCGCCCGTTACGCCTGGATCACCGGAGCCCTCCTGATCGGCGCCGGGATGGTGGCGTTTTCCCTCGCCTCCCGGCTGCAGACCGTCGTCACGGAGCCGGTGCTCCACCTCGCGGAGAAGATGCGGCTGGTGTCCCAGGAGGGGCGCTACTCCGTCCGTGCGGAGCGCATGTACGACGACGAGGTGGGCGAGCTGATCGACGGCTTCAACGGGATGCTGGCGGGCATCCAGGAGCGCGATGCGGCCCTCCTGGCCGTGAACGACTCCCTTGAAGCACGGGTGTCCGAACGCACCGGCGAGCTGGAACAGGAGATCGTGGAGCGGAAGCGCACCGAGGTGGAGCTGCAGAAGGCCAAGGAAGCCGCGGACGCCGCCGCGAATGCAAAGAGCCAGTTCCTGGCCGCGATGAGCCACGAGATCCGCACCCCGATGAACGCCGTCATCGGCATGACCGGCCTGCTGCTGGACACAAAGCTCACCACGGAACAGCAAGAGTACACCCGGATCATCCGCGACAGCGGCGAGTCGCTCCTTACCCTGATCAACGACATCCTGGATTTCTCGAAGATCGAGGCCGGGCAGGTGGTCCTGGAGCGGCAGACCTTCGACCTGCGTGGCAGTATCGAGTCGTCGCTGGACCTCCTCTCGCCGCGCGCCGCCGAGAAGGGGCTGGACGTGGCCTACCTGATCCAGCCGAAGACCCCGCTAGCGGTGGTGGGAGACGTCACCCGCTTGCGGGCGGTGCTGGTCAACCTGGTGGGCAACGCGGTCAAGTTCACGGAGCACGGCGAAGTGGTGGTCACGGTGTCCGCCTGTGCGCTCTCGTCAGGACGGTTCGAGCTGATGTTCGCCGTCCGGGACACCGGGATCGGCATCCCAAAGGACCGCGTGGCACATCTCTTCGATGCGTTCACCCAGGTCGACGCCTCCACCACCCGCCGCTACGGCGGCACCGGGCTGGGCCTGGCCATCAGCAAGCGGCTCACGGAGATGATGGGCGGGCGCATCTGGGTGGAGAGCGAGGTAGGCCAGGGTTCCACGTTCTACTTCACCATCGAAGTGGAAGAGGACGGCCAGGCCGTAACGTCACCCGCGAACGGCCGCCAGCCGGAGCTCTCGGGGCGCCGGATGCTGATCGTGGACGACAACGCCACGAACCGGCAATTGCTGTCCATCCAGGCCGAGTCGTGGGGCATGGTGCCAGTGGCGGTCCCCGGCGGCGGCGAAGCGTTGGACCTGATCCGCGCCGGCCAACAGTTCGATGTCGGCGTACTGGATATCCAGATGCCGGACATGGACGGCGTCACGCTGGCGGCGGAGATCCGCCGGCTGCGCGCACACGACATCCTGCCGCTCCTGGCCTTGAGCTCGATCGGCCGGCGCGAGCTGGACGCGCCCGGAACCGGCTTCGACGCGTTCCTCACCAAGCCGATCAAGCAATCCCAGCTTTACAACGTGCTCATCTCCGTGCTCACCGGACAGGAGATCGCGCCGCTCCGGCCGGCTGCGGCCTCGCAGTTCGATGTAACGCTGGGCCAGCGCTACCCGCTGCGGGTGCTCGTGGCCGAGGACAACCCGGTCAACCAGAAGGTGATCGTGACGATGCTCGGCCGCCTCGGCTACCGTGCAGACGTGGCTTCCAACGGCCGCGAGGCGCTGGTCGCCCTCCACCGGCAGCGCTACGACCTCGTGCTGATGGACGTGCAGATGCCGGACATGGACGGGCTGGAAGCCACCCGCCAGCTCCGGAAGGAGTGGGCGGACGACGTGCGGCCGCGAGTAGTCGCCCTCACCGCCAACGCCATGGCGGAAGACCGCGACGCCTGCCTGGAAGCCGGGATGGACGGCTACATCTCGAAGCCGGTCCAGGCGCCGGAGCTCCAGGACGCACTCCGGCGCGGCGCGGAATGGATCGCGGCGCGATCCGGGAAGACGGTGCCGGTGCCGTTAGCCGAACAGGCAGTGACCCAGGGCGACGAAGAGACGCAGCGTGGGCCAGAGGCCGGCACCGAGGACCCGGCACTGGACCCGAGCACCATTGCCAGCCTGCGAGAGATGCAGGACGCGGGTGCGCCCGGGCTCCTGAAAGATCTCTTCCAGCTCTTCCGCTCCGACGCGCTGACCCAGATCGCCGCCATCCGCCAGGCGGTGGAGGCGGGCGATGCCGCGCAACTGCGTCAAGCCGCCCACGGGTTGAAGGGCGCCGCCTCCAACCTCGGTGCCCGGGGCCTGGCCGGCCTTTGCCTGGAGCTGGAGCGGATGGGGCGCGCGGGAACGACCGAAGGCGCCGAGGCGCTGCTGCCGAAGGTCGATGCGGAATATGAGCGGGCCGCGGCGGCCTTCGAGCGAGAAGTCGAGAGGAACGGATGAACCCTGCAAATCCCGGGAACGGGGAGACCTCCGCCGCCGCGAAAGCGTCCGTGCTGGTGGTGGACGACATGAGCACGCTGCGGTTCATGCTCTCGCAGCACGTGCGGCAGCTCGGCCACGAAGTGACCGGAGCGGGCAACGGCCGCGAGGCGCTGGAGCTACTGCGCGCCCAGCCGTTCGATCTCGTGCTGTTGGACGTCTTGATGCCGGAGATGGACGGCTACGCCGTACTCGAAGTGATGAAATCGGACGAGCAGCTCCGGAACATCCCGGTGATCGTCGTATCGGGCGTAGAGGAGTTGGACGGCGTGGTGCGGTGTATCGAGCGAGGCGCGGAAGACTTCCTGCACAAGCCGGTCAACCCCACGCTCCTTCGAGCCCGGATCAACGCCTCCCTGGAGAAGAAGCGGCTGCGTGATCAGGAGGTCCGGCTCCACCGGGAGCTGCAGGCCAACTTCGATCGGCTCCGGGAGCTGGAACAGCTCCGCGACAGCCTCACCCACATGGTGGTCCACGACCTCCGCACACCCCTGACCTCGCTGCTCACCGGCCTCTACTCCATGGAAACGATGGGGCCGATGGATGAGTACCAGGAAGAGTTCTGGCGCATGGCGGTGGCCGGGGGCGAGACGCTGTTGGGGATGATCAACGATCTGCTGGACGTGAGCAAGATGGAAGACGGCTCTCTCCGCCTGATGTACAGCAACCCCACCCCGGAAGGGCTCATCGAGCGGGTGGTCCGGCAGATCGAGCCGCTGTGCCGCGAAAAGAACCTGGAGCTGCGCACGGAGATCCAGCCGAAGCTCCCGATCCTGACCGCCGACGACGACAAGCTCCGGCGGGTGCTGGTGAACCTGCTGGGGAACGCGATCAAGTTCACCCCGCCCGGCGGCACCGTGAGCATCATCGCCCGCGCCGGCGATTGCGGCGACGTGGTGCGCTTCTCCATCCGCGACACCGGCGAAGGCATCCCCCGGGAAGCATTCGGGCGGATCTTCGAAAAGTTCGGCCAGGTAGAGACCCGCAACGCCGGCCAGCGGAACTCCACAGGCCTCGGGCTGACCTTCTGCAAGATGGCGGTCGAAGCTCACGGCGGCACCATCTGGGTGGAGAGCGAACTGGGCCAGGGCAGCAAGTTCTCGTTCACCGTGCCGATCCGGCCGCGCAGCTAACTCGTCTCCCCTTCCGCCTACTCACCAGGCTGTCGCTCGACGTATTTGGAGTGCGAGGCTTCCAAGCCTCGCAACCTCCCCGTAAGGGTACCGCTGCGGAGCTTGGAAGCTCCGTACTCCATATTCTTCGTGCGGCAGCCGCAGTGTAGGCGCAACGCGGCTGCCGCACTCAACCATGGCTGTCGCTCGACGTATTTGGAGGGCGAGGCTTGGAGCCTCGCGACCTCCCTACCGCAACGCCAGGAAGCGGAGGCACTCCTCGCCATGCAGGACCCCGACACCGATAGCGCTGAGGTGTTCACTAACCACAAACACTCCCCGGCGCATCTCTTCCGGCCGGGCGCTACCTACTTCATCACGGCAAAAACGCTTGATGGCGCCCCAATCCTCGCACCGGAGTACCGTCGCGAGGAGCTACTGGGCAGCCTGGAATTCGCTTTTGAGAAGCGAGGCTGGACGCTGCTCGCGTGGGTGGTGTTGCCAAACCACTACCACACCATTCTAAAGGCGCCGGAGGCGGAGGCGGTCTCCCTCTCCAGCCTGCTGGGCGCGATCCACGGCTATACCTCTCGCCGCTGGAACAAGGAGGATAGAGCGCCCGGTCGCAAGGTCTGGTATCAGTACTGGGATGTGTGCCTCACCGGGCTCGGTGCCTTCTATGCGCGGTTGAACTACATCCACTACCACCCCATAAAGCACGGCCTGGTCGCGGACCCGTCCGATTACCGATACAGCAGTTACACAGACTGGCTCAATGCTGGGGTCGATACACTCCGCGAGATCGAGGCGGCATACCCAT
>JAJFMS010000211.1 GCA_020696885.1 Armatimonadota bacterium
GAGCAACTCGAACGCCCGCTGGGTCACGGTGTCCGCGCCTTCCACCAGCGGGTCCATGTCGCGCCGGAGCTTGTCCACGGAGGCCAGCAGCCGGCGCCGGTCCGCGAGGCGGGAAGTGGTGAGGTGCTTGAGCGTCATGTCCTCCATCACCTGGCCGTAGGGGAGGAACGGCGCGTGCGCCAGGCCGAGGAAGCCCGGATCGCCCGGATCGGCCCAGGGCGCGTGCCCCATCCGCTGCGAGAGGCTGACGAAGGCGGGGACGGTCGGCTCCACGGCGCCTTGCATCCGGGAGACCACGGAGCCGAGGCACGGCCAGTGTCCCTGCCCCTGGGCCGCCATGTCGTAGCCGCTCATACAGACGTGGGAGCTGTGCTCGCCGCGGGCGCCGACCAGGGACCGGATGACCGAGTACTTGTCCGCCATCTTCGCCAGCCTCGGCATGAGCTCGCAGATCTGGAAGCCGGAGACATTGGTATTGATCGGCTTGAACTCGCCGCGGATCTCGGATGGCGCGTCCGGCTTCAGGTCGAACATGTCCTGGTGGGAGGCGCCGCCGGCCAGGAAGACCATGATCACGGCCTTGTGGCTGGACTTCGGCGCTACGCCGCGCGCCGCAGCCTGTGCTTCCAGCGCCATGATCTGGGTGAGACTAAGCCCGCCCATCGCCAGGCCGCCGATCTTCAGGAAGTCCCGCCGCGACACCCCGTCGCAAAAACGAGATCCTCGTCCGCCGCCGATCGTCAGCATCGAGCCTGCTCCTTCCACACCATCCGTGCGCCGCCCACAAACACCACGGCATGAGACACAGGGCAGGCGCCCGGGTTTCAGCTACTCGTCTGCAGCACCGATCAACCCCGTTTCCCCGCTTCCCCGTTTCCCCCATCTCCCTGACTGAGGGGTCATTCGGATACAATCACGGAGCAATGACGCGTTCCTTGCGAGAGTTCGACTCCTGTTCGCGGCAGAATCGCCGGAGAATATACTGATTCGAGCCGAAGCGCCGCCGGAGAATGTTGATGTCCATGACTGCCATCCAGAAGCTCGCCTGCCGTGGAGGCGCCCCCCTTCGCACGCGGCCCTGGCCGACCTGGCCGGTGTGGGATGAGGAGGACGCGCAGGCGGTAGCCAACGTGGTGCGCAGCGGCGTGTGGTTCGCGGGGAGCGGCACGGAATGCCGGGACTTCTCCGCGGAGTGGGCGGCCCTCCACGATGCCCGCTACGCCGTGCCATGCGCCAACGGCACCGTGGCGCTGGAGATCGCGCTGCGGGCCGCGGGCGTCAAAGCCGGCGACGAGGTGATCACCACCCCCTACACGTTCATCGCCACCGCCGCTGCCTGCGTGCAGATCAACGCGGTGCCGATCTTCGCCGACATCGACGGCGCCACGTTCAACCTGGACCCTGCTGCGGCCGAAGCGGCCGTCACGGAGCGGACCCGGGCGATCATCGCGGTGCACATCGCCGGCAACCCGGCCGATATGGATGCCCTCTCGGACCTGGCGCGCCGGAAGGACCTCGTGATCGTCGAGGACGCGGCGCAAGCGCACCTCGCCGAATGGCGGGAGCGGAAGGTCGGCGCGATCGGGCAAGCCGGCACCTTCAGCTTCCAGGCCAGCAAGAACCTGAACGCGGGCGAAGGCGGCGTGGTAATCACGGACAGCGAGGAGACCTACGAGCAGGCCTGGTCGCTGGTGAACTGCGGCCGCGTGCGCGAGGGCGGCTGGTACGAGCACCGGATGCTCTCCGGCAACTACCGGCTCACGGAGTTCCAGGCGGCGCTGCTGCGCTCCCAGGCCCGCCGGCTGCCGGAGCAGACCCGGCTGCGCAACGAGAACGCGCTTTACCTGGCCGGCGCGCTGGCGGAGATCGAGGGCGTAACCCCGCTCACCCGGGACCCGCGCGTCACCCAGCACACCTATCACAAGTTCATCTTCCGCTACCGCAGCGAGGCGTTCGGCGGCCTCTCCCGGCCGGACTTCCTGGCCGCGCTCCAGGCGGAAGGCATCCCCTGCCATCCGGGCTACGACCCGATGTACCGGAGCCCCGCATTCAAGATCAACACCGCCACCCACCCGTTCGCGTCCCGGGTCGACTACTCCCGTATCCGGCTGCCGGAAGTGGAGCAGGCGTGCTCGGAAGCGATCTGGCTGGACCAGCGGATGCTGCTGGCCGGGCAGCAGGACATGGACGACATCACCGCCGCCATCCTGAAGATCCAGCAGGCAACGCGGAGCTAGTCGGGTTTCCTGGCTCTCCCGCAGCGCTTCTCTCGTTTACTCGGCTGACGCACGATGTCTACTACTTCCAGCGATCCGATCGGCTACGGCATCGTGGGCTGCGGCGTGATTGCGCCGTGGCACGCGGGCTCGTTGAAGGACCACGTCCAGGGCGCCCGGCTCGTCGCCTGCTGTGACGAGGTCCCCGAGCGCGCCCGGGAGTTCGCGGCGAAGTACGACATCCCAAAGGTCTACACGGACTACGCCGAGATGCTGGCGGACCCCGAAGTGCAGGCGGTGAGCGTCTGCACCCCCAGCGGCCTCCACTCTGAGATGGTGATCCAGGCTTCGCACGCCGGAAAGCACGCCATGACGGAGAAGCCGATGGACATCACCCTCGCGAAGATCGACGAGATGATCGCGGTGACGCGGCGGAACCGGACGAAGCTGGGCGTGATCTTCCAGCGGCGCACCTCCGAGCTGTGGCAGGTGGTGCGGGAAGCGGTGCAGTCCGGCAAGCTCGGCAAGATGGTGCTGGGCGATGCCTACCTGAAGTACTACCGCTCCCAGCAGTACTACGACAGCGGTGCCTGGCGCGGCACGTGGGCGCTGGACGGCGGCGGGGCGCTGATGAACCAGGGTGTGCACCTGGTGGACCAACTCCAGTGGGTGATGGGTCCCGTGGACACCGTCTTCAGCTTCGCGGACCACCTGGCGCGCGATATCGAAGTCGAGGACACCAGCGTCTCGGCCCTCCGGTTCAAGAACGGCGCGTTCGGCACCCTCCAGGGCACCACGTCCGTGGTGGGCAGCGCGGAGTGGGAGCGGGATAGCTCCGGCGCCGTGCAGGTCACCAAGTGGGGCGGTCTGGAGCACCGGATGGAGTTCCATGGCGACCGCGGCACCATCATGGTAGACGGCGAGCGGATTGTGAAGTGGGTAGTCCCCGGCGAGCCGGAGCCGATACTGGAAGGCGGAGACGGCTCCGCCGCCTCGGATCCGCGCGCCATCAGCATGCGCGGCCACGTGATCCAGCTCCAGGACTTCGTCGACGCCATCCGCGAGGACCGCGACCCGATGGTCACCGGCGAGGACGCCCGTCCTGCCGTGGAGATCATCCTGGCCGTATACCAGTCGGCACAGACCGGCCAGGCGGTGCGCCTGGGCGGGGGGAATTGAAGGAAATGGGGAAATGAGGAAATGAACCGGCGTTAATCAACGCCCATTTCCGGATTTCCCGATCTCCCCATTTCCGGATTTCCCCATTTCCCCATTTCCCGATCTCCCCATTTCCCCGGCCGGAGGCCCGAAGCCATGCATCCCTGGGAACGGTACCTGATCGAGAACCGGGAGCGGTTCACCGCGGAACTGCAGGAGCTGCTGCGGATCCCGAGCATCTCTTCCCTCGCCACGCACGCGGACGACGTGCGCCGGGCCGGGGAGTGGGTGGCCGCGCGGATGCGGCGGGCCGGCATTCCGGTGGTGGAGCTGATCGAGACCGGCGGCCATCCGGTGGTCTACGGCGAGACGCGGCAGGTGCAGGGCCGGCCCACTATCCTCATCTACGGCCACTTCGACGTCCAGCCGGTGGATCCGCTGGAGCTCTGGACCACCCCGCCGTTCGACCCGATCATCCGGGACGGCCGCCTCTACGCCCGCGGCGCCAGCGACGACAAGGGGAACATGCTGGTCCCGATCCTCGCGATCGAGGCGCTGCTGCGAGCCGAGGGCGCGCTGCCGCTCAACGTGAAGCTGCTGTTCGAAGGCCAGGAAGAGATCGGCAGCCCGCAGCTTCCGGACTTTGTCGTGGCGCACCGCGAGCGGCTGGCCTGCGACATGGTGATCAGCGCGGACAGCGGCCAGTGGAGCGAGACGGAGCCGGCGCTGCTCACCAGCCTGCGCGGACTCTGCGCGCTCCAGATCGACGCGCGCGGGGCGAGCTCGGACCTCCATTCCGGCATCTACGGCGGCGCGGTGCAGAACCCGATCCATGCGCTGGTGCAGCTCCTCGCCTCGATGCGCGCCCCGGACGGCAGCATCACCATCGACGGGTTCTATGACGACGTCCAGCCGTTGACTCCGGAGGCGCGGGAGCGGATCGCGGCGGTGCCGTTCGACGAGGCGGCCTACCAGGCGCAGCTGGGGGTGACCGCGCTCTTCGGTGAAGCCGGCTACTCCCCGCACGAGCGGATCTGGGCGCGGCCGACGCTGGAGATCAACGGCATCTGGGGCGGTTTCCAGGGCGAGGGCACCAAGACGGTGCTACCGAACGAGGCCCACGCCAAGATCACCTGCCGGCTGGTGGCGGACCAGGACCCGGACCGCGTGGCGGAAGCGGTCTGCGAGCACGTGCGCCGGAACCCACCCGTCGGGGTGGAGGTAACGTGCCGCGTGCTTTCGGGCTCCGCACGGCCCTATCGCATCCCGGACGATCATCCTGGCAACGCCGCGGCGGCCGAGGTGCTGGCGGAGCTGTATGGGCGCGCTCCCTACTATGTAGGCGTGGGCGGCAGCGTGCCGGTATGCGAGCTGTTTCAGAACATCCTGGGCGTGTACACGGTGGGCTTCGGCTTCGCGCTGGACGACGAGCGGTTCCACGCGCCGGACGAATTCTACCGGCTGCAGAGCTTCTACCGCGGCCAGGAGGGGTACTGCCGGCTGCTGCAGCGGCTTGGGCGCGGGTGATGGTGATCCCGGAGTCGGCGCACGGGTCCCGGGGGTTTCTCGCAGCGCTCCGGACCCTGCCGCAGAACCCGCTCCTCCAGCGCGAGTGGCGGGCGTTCGTGCACGACCTGCGCGCGGGTCCCCTCTTCCGGCGGCCGCGCACCGTGCGGGCCTGGGTGATCCCCGCGGTGGCCTCCGGGGCGGTGCTTCCGTACGGGGTATGGCTCCTGGTGACCCTCGCCTACCAGGCGGCGCCGGTAGCGGCATCGCTGCTGCGCGAGCTGGATACGCTGGGAGCATTCCAGGTGTGGAGCGGGGTCCTGCAGAGCCTGCTGGCGCTGCTCCTGGTGGCGCCCACCATCGCCGGGGAGCGGGAGCGACGTACCTGGGAAGGGCTCCGCACGGCGGGCCTCTCCTCGCATGAGTTGCTACTCGGCTCTCTCGTGGGCCGCCTCGGGCCGCTGCTGGCCGGCTCCCTGGTGTGCGGGCTCCTCTGGATGGCCCTGCGCTCGCACTACGCGCCACTGCTCCAGCCCTACTCGCCGTACACGATGCACTGGATCGAGGTCGGGGTGCTCGCTACGGACATCGCCGCGGTGATCCTGGGGTCCGGCTTCCTGGCGCTTGCTGCGTCCACCTGGAGCGACAACACCCGCGCCGCCCTCATCGCCGCCCTGGTGGCGTGGCTGGCGCTGCTCCTGGCGATCTCCGGGGTCCTGGGCCTGTTCTCCGGCGTGGCGGGAGGTCAGCTCATCCTCCGCTGCTGCTTGCTGGCCTCGCTCTGCGGCTACCTGGTGGCGCTGGCCGGAGTGGTCCGCACCCCGCAGTAGTCGGTCACTGGGCTGGCGCTCGGCGCTACGGATGCGCCGCCCACGAAGGGCCGGGTCGCGTGTTTGCGGCGCCACACTCCCGGGAACGTAGCCTCCAGAAGGGTCTTATGCCGAGCGGCGAGCCCGGCTCCCGCTCAACTGGAGAAAGCTGCGATGGCTGTAGCACAGGAGAAACCGAGTACCAACGCGATCATCGCTCTCGTGCTGGGCATCTTGAGCGTGATGGGGGGCAACATTCTGACCGGAATCCCGGCCTGGATCCTCGGCAAGAAGGAGCTGAGCACTATCGATGCTGGTCAGGCCCCGGCGGCAGGGCGCACGATGGCTTCGATCGGGATGTGGCTGGGCATCGTGGCGACCGTACTAACGATCGTTGGCGCGATCTTCTTCGTGGTAGTGGCGGGCGGAATGGCCGCCTTCATGGGATCCGGCGTGAGGTAGTGAGAGGTAGCCTCGTCGCCGTCGGCAATGGATGCCGGGCCGAGGCTCGGCACTCCGGCGATGCCGTATGGCTCAGCCGCCGTGGCGGCGTCGCTGCACGCCGGCGATGATCGCCTGCTCCCGCCCGTCGGCATAGCCGTCCGGATGGGGGCCGAGGTACACCACGTAAACGGTGCGCTCCGGCTCCGCCACGAAGTACCGGAGGCGATAGCCGTCCGGCAGGTCCACCTGCCAGATGTCCCGGTTTCCCAGCTTCTTGAGGTGGCCGCGCGACAGGCGGGCGGCCGAAGTGGGATGGTGCGGCAGGAAGTGCGCCAGCACGCCTCGCGCGGACTGACGCACGGCGGTCGAGGCGA
>JAJFMS010000212.1 GCA_020696885.1 Armatimonadota bacterium
CCCAGCGGCAAGAGGATGCCCTTCCAGGACTGCTCCGCGCGCCGCAGCAGCCACTCGGCGCCGAGGCCCGCCAGGAGCGCCTGCATCAGGCAGAACAGCACCAGGATCCGCGCCGGCGAACCGGACTGCGCGAACCCGGGCACGAAGAAGTAGAAGACCCGGTTGAGCGGCGTGCCTGCCGCCAGCAGGAGCGCCAGCACGGAGATCCCCACCAGCAGCCAGGTCCGGCGGCTGACCTTCCGGCCCCAGATCAGCCCGATCAGCACCAGCAGGAACGCCGCCAGACCCACGTGGCCGGCGTACTCCATCACGTTCGGAGGGCCGTATTCCCAGGCGCCCCAATACAGCTCACCGCTCGCCGGCAGCCCGTAGTAGTCCGGCACCAGCAGCGTGATCCAGTGCTGCGCCGGCATCGCCCGCTCGACGTACCCCGCGTAACCGCTGTCCGAAGGAGCCCCGGCCCGGTGCGAGATGCGGCTGAACGCCATCGAAGGCAGCACCTGCGGCGCCGCCAACGTCAGCCCCAACCCCAGCACCACCAACCCCTGCGCCACCGCCTTGAGGAAGGTGTTGGGTGTTCGGTGTTGGGTGTTGGGTGTTCGGTGTTCGGTGTTCGGTGTTCGGTGTTCGGTGTTGGGGGAGGCGGTGGGCGGGAACCATGGCCGTGCTATGGCTTCCCACAGCCAGAAGCAGAGTGCGGCGAGGAGGCCGTAGAACGCTACCTGGAGGTGTCCGGCCAGGAGCATCAGGCCGAGGGAGGCGCCGGCGCCGAAGGTCCAGCGCCAGCAGCCGAGCCGGATGGCGCGGCCGACGCAGAGGAGGAGCAGCGGGATCCAGCAGGAGACGGCGATGAAGCTCGGCAGCTCCAACCACGCCACCGCGAAGCCGCACAGCTCGAACGCCGCGCCGCTGACGGCGGCGGCGAGGGGGCGCACCCGGAAGTCCCGCGCGAGGAGGTACGCGAAGCAGCCAGCCAGCGTGAGGTGGAGGAAGTCCACCCAGCCCATCCGGACGGCCACGCTCGCGCCCAACGGCAGGTAGTAGAGCCAGTGGAACGGATAGAGCGGGGCGGACTGGCTATTGGCCAGGAACGGGGTGCCGGAGAGGATGTGGGGGTTCCAGAGCGGGATGTGCCCGGCGGTCATCGACCGGGCGGCATGGAGCCGCCACGGGTAGAACTCCGCCATCCCGTCCCACTGGAGCACGTTCCACTGCGGGAGCGTCTCCCGCACGTTGGCCGGGAACGCGGCGCTCCAGGGCGCCATCCCCTTCAGGAACTCGGCGGGCAGCAGCACCTTTCCACCGAGCAGCACCTCCCACAGCAGGAGGAGGGCCAGCAGCGGAAAGATCAGCAGGTAAGCCCAATCGCCCAGGCCGGGGCGAGGCACGGCCGCGGAAGGGTCCGGAACGGTTCCGGGGCTTTCGAGGGGCTGGGCTTCGGGTTCGGGTGACATGCCGCGCGGGGCAGGCTTAGCGCTTGAACGTCCAGAGCTTGCTGGCCGTGAAGTTCCAGAAGACCACTACGGCAGTAGCCACCAGCTTGCCGATGAGCCCCTCCGGGTCGAGCAGGTAGTGGTGGAGGAGGGACGACAGCGACGCCGGCACGAGGTGCTTCGCAACGTAATGCAGGATCAAGAGATTCAGCGAGAGGCCGACCAGGTTCGTCAGTACGAACTTGGCGTAACGCTTCTGGCGTCCGCCCACCTCACTCGACTGGAACGTCCACTTGTTGTTCCAGAAGAAGCCGTTGGTCACGGCAATCGCGAAGGAGATCGACTGGGCAATCAGGCGGCCTCGCTCCTCGCTGCCGACGAGGGCCTGTAGATGCAGTCTCTCGATCAGCAGGAGGTAGATCGCCGTATCGATCAGGGTGCTGCTAGCGCCGACGATCAGGAATTTAACGAACTGCCGGACCCCTTCGCGCTGGGTTACCGTCTGGAGCATGCTGCTTGCGGTGTGGGTGACTGCCATTCTGATCCGTTCAAAGGCGTTGGGCCGGTCGCGCTACCAGGGGGAACCGGTTGTTCATCACGAATCCCAGCCGCGAATATAGTCGGTACGCCGGCTGGTTGTCTAGAGTTACGGCCAGGCTTACTCGTTCGAAGCCGGCATCGCGGAAACGCCAGAGACAGCTTAGCAGCAAGGCGCGCCCGGTGCCCCCCCGATGTTCCGGCGAGACGGCCAGGTTGCCCACGAAGCCCTCGCTGGGGTTCCGGATCGACGCCATGATGTCCCCGCAGACCCGCCCGTCGCGGATCAGGATGAGGGTCCGCTGCGCGTCGAACCGACCGAACTTGCCCTCGAGCGCTTCCCGCCACATCAGCTCGCAGCCGGCGGGGGTAGAGAAGTACTGCCAGTAGAGCCGCGCGTCCAGGGTGTCGCGGTAGGCGAGGTGGTCCACCCAGGCGATCTCCGGGAGGCGTGCCGGGTCCCACTCCACGATCTCATACCCCTCCGGCAGCACCGGCGGTTCCGTGAGCCGGGAAAGGTCCAGCGTCATGCCTGCCCGCCAGCGGGCGATCACGCCGCAACGCTCCAGCAGCCGGTTGACGAACGGAACGTCTAAGATCAACATCGGACGAACCGGCTGGCGGGTTCGGCGCTCCCGGGGGCGGTGATTGAAATGCAACGAAAGCCGGGCTCAGCAGCATGAGCCCGGCTGGATTCGCCCGGCGACAGCGCGAGTGCGCCCGCCGTGCGATTGCGGTCGGCCTGGTCCGAACGGGTCGGAGCTAGCGGAAATAGACGATGTGACGCAACGCTGTCGCGTTGGTGGGATCGATCTCGAGTACCGCCTCCAGCTCGGACTTGGCCTCGTCGGCCATGCCCAGCATCGAAAAGGTGAGCGCGAGGTCGTTCCGCGCGTCCAGATAGCTCGGATCGAGCTCCACCGCGTGACGAAGCTCGGCGAGTGACTCGTCGAACATCCCCACGAACCCCAGGATCAGTCCGAGCTCCCGGCGAGCCTGCGGGTTGCTGGGCTCGGCATCGAGCACAGCCCGCACCTCCCGCTCGGCCTCCTCGTAGCGTCCTTCCGACTTGAGGGACATGCCCGCTTGAAGGCGCTCCACCACTGTGCGCTCCGTCGTTTGTAAGCTCATTGGCGCGCCTCCCGACTTCTTCCCGTGCCCAGCAGCGGACACGTGACTGACGAAGATTGATTGCGTTTTGGGGAAGTTCCTGTGAAGACGCTACCTGCTAATTAGACGGTCGCCAAGCGAACTCCTTCGCTGCATTTCGGCGCGGGCCTTCATATTAGAAGACGAGGAGTTCGGCCGCCCGTCACCCGAAATCGGAGCGCGGAGCACTCTTTACTTCCCTCAATCCAGCCTCAGGCAATCTCCGGTTTCAGCCAGACCTCTCCAGCAAGTACCCGATACCCGCGGGCGAAGGCTCCGGCCTCCTGCCGAGACCGGTTCTGCGGCTGTACCTCATGGAGGCGGAGCGCGCCGGCTCCGGTAGCGAGCACCAGCGCTTCCGCGTCCAGCACCGTGCCGGGCGCGGCATCCGCCGCCTGGTCTACCACTTCGGCCCGCCAGATCTTCACCAACTCCTCGCCGCGCCGGGCCACCGCGCCGGGAGCCGGGTTGCAGCCGTGAATCCGGTCTCGGATCTCCACGGCGCTCCAGGTCCAGTCGATGGCGCCGTCCTGCCGCGAGAGCATCGGCGCGTAGGTCGCTAATGCAGTGTCCTGCGGCTCCCGCGGCGCGGTTCCCGTTTCCACGGCCGCCAGGGTCTGGGCCAGCAGGTCCGCGCCCAGCGGCGCGAGGCGCTCGGCGAGCGAGCCGTAGGTGTCTTCCGGGTGAATCGGGAGGGTCGCCTTGTAGATCATGTCGCCGGTATCCATCCCGGCATCCATGAACATCGTCGTGACGCCGGTTTGTGCATGCCCGCGAATAATCGACCACTGAATGGGGGCGGCGCCGCGCAATTCCGGCAGCAGGGAGCCGTGCACGTTGATGCAGCCGAGCGGCGGGATCGCCAGCACCGCGGGGCGGAGGATCTGGCCGTAGGCCACCACCGCCAGCAGGTCCGGGTTGAGCCCGCGCAGCTCCTCGATGAACTCCGGCTGGGACGCCTTCTCCGGCTGCAGCACCGGAAGCCCCAACTCCAGGGCCGCGGCCTTCACCGGGGTCGGCTCGAGCTGCATCTTGCGCCCGCGCGGACGGTCCGGCTGGGAAACCACGGCCAGCACCCGGTGGCCGGCTGCCACCACCGCGCGGAGGCAGGGCACGGCGAACGGGGCGGTGCCCATGAAGACGACGTTGAGCATGAAGGACGCCTACTCCGGGGTGACGGCTGCCGGTTCGGAGATGCCCGGGCGCGGGCGAATGATGCGGCGGCGCTTGCGACCTTCGCCGAGCCGCTCGCCTTCCTGCTCATCCGTCAGCCAGTGAAGGGACTTCTCGACCGCCTTGTCGATGAACAGGACGCCGTTCAGGTGGTCGATCTCATGCTGGAAGACCCGCGCGAGGTAGGGGTCCGTCGCCTCGACGCGTACGCGCTTACCGCGGCGGTTGAGGCCGGTGACCACCAGGCGCGTAGCGCGGCTGACGTCGCCCTGCAGCCGGGGGATGCTGAGACAGCCTTCGGTGCCGAGCTCTTCTCCGTCGGCCTCCAGCACCTCCGGGTTGATGATCGCATCCGGCCCTTCGCCGATATCGTACACGAAGATCCGCTGGTTCACGAACACCTGCGGTGCGGCCAACCCGACGCCCGCGGCATCGCGCATCGTCTCGATCATGTCCTCGATCAACTGGCGCGTCTTGTCCGTGATCTTGATCACGGGCTTGCATCGCTCGCGGAGGATCTTCTCGTCGTCAGGGTATTTGGAGATCTTCAGAATAGCCATAGAACCGGGTTGCCGCTTCGCCCATCCGGGCGTGTTTTCGATGACAGTAGAGCTTACCAGATCGGCCGGTTTCACAGCAAATCGACCGGCTCCACGTCGATACTCACCCCACCGACCCGCCGCTGCACCTGGGGCCATGCTTCGTCCAGCACCGCCATGAGCGCGTCGCGGGAGGACGACTTCAGGAGCAGGTGCCACCGGAACCGGTCTTTGAGCCGGGAGAGCGGGCAGGGGGCGGGGCCGCGCACCTCCACGCCCAGCCGTTCCGCGATCGGATTCAGGATCGACGCTGCGGCCTCGATCCGGTCCCGAGTCGCGGTCTCGTCCGGGTGGGAGACCAGCCACCGCACCAGCGTGCCGAACGGCGGGTAGCCCAGCTCTTCCCGAGACGCGATCTCGGAGGTGTAGAAGCCCCGATAGTCATGCCGCGAGGCGGACTGGATGCTGGGGTGCTCCGGGTTGAACGTTTGCACGATCACCTCGCCCGGCCGATCGCCGCGGCCCGCGCGCCCGCTCACCTGGGTCAGGAGCTGGAACGCGCGCTCGGACGCGCGGAAATCCGGCATGTTCAGCGCCACGTCCGCGGTGACCACGCCCACCAGGGTAACGCCGGGGAAGTCGAAGCCTTTGGTCACCATCTGCGTGCCCACCAGCACGTCGATCTCCCCGGACGCTACCTGGCCGATGATCCGGGTATGCGCGTCCTTGGCGGAAGTGGTGTCCCGATCCAGCCGGGCCACCCGGGCCGAGGGGAAGAGCTGCTTCACGGTGTCTTCCACCCGCTGCGTGCCCAGCCCGAACTGCTTGACCCGCGGCCCGAGGCAGCGCGAGCAGGCGGTGGGAGCCTGGCGGCTGTAATCGCAGTGGTGGCAGAGGAGCACGCCGGACCGCTGGCGGTGCAGCGTGAGGCTGACGTCGCAGTTCGGACAGTGGGGGACGTGCCCGCAGTCGCGGCAGAGCACGAAGGCGCTGAAGCCGCGGCGGTTCAGGAAGAGGATCACCTGCTCGCCCGCGGCCAACCGCTGGCGGATGCTCTCCTCCAGCCGCGCCCCGAACACGCTGCCCGGCCGGGTTTTGCCCTCCGCGCGGAGGTCGACGATCTCCACGGCCGGCAGGGGGCGCTGGCGCACGCGCTCCGGCAGCTCGTACATCCGGTAGCGGCCGGTAAGCGCGGCGTGGTACGTCTCCACGCTGGGGGTGGCGCTGCCGAGCACCACGCAGCCGTGGGTGATCCCGGCCAGCGCCTGGGCGGTGTTCCGCGCGTGGTAGCGCGGCGTGGACCCCTGCTTGTAGCTGCCGTCGTGCTCCTCGTCCAGGATGATCAGCGACGGCTCCGGCAGCGGCGCGAACAGCGCGCTCCGCGGCCCGACCACCACGTCCGCCTCACCGCTGCGCACGCGCTCCAGCTCATCGAACCGCTCGCCGTTGGAGAGGGCGCTGTGGAGGATCGCCACTCGCTCGCCGAGGCGACGCCGCACCGCCGCGGCCACCTGAGCCGTGAGGGAGATCTCCGGCACCAGCAGCGCGGCGGTCCGGCCGGTAGCCCGAGCGCGCTCAATGGCGTGCAGATAGACCTCGGTCTTGCCGCTGCCGGTCACGCCGAACAGGAGGATCGTCTCCCCCTCGCCTCGCTGCATGGCGTTGG
>JAJFMS010000213.1 GCA_020696885.1 Armatimonadota bacterium
CCCGGCTCGGCATCTTCCAGATGCTCCGCTGCTGCTCCGGCGAAGGGGTGGAGGTGGACGAAGAAGGCCAGGTCCGCCCGGCGGGCTCGCTCTCGGTGGGCGAGGTTTGCTGCCGCATCGGAGGCAGCATGTCCACGGTTTCTCACCACCTGAAGGAGCTGCGCCTTGCCGGCCTTATCCGGATGGAGAAGCGGAGCCGCTGGATTTACTGTTCAGTCAACTCGGACGCGCTGCGGCAGGTCCGGGAGTTTGTAGATGGAGACGAACCATGTCAGGAAGCTGTTGCCCCGGAAACGGGGACGAAGGCCGGAGCGTGCTGCTAACCACGGCCCCGGCGGAGCGGCCGGCCGCCGTCGGCACGCGGGTCCACCTCTCGCTGAACGTGCGAGACCTGGAAGCCTCCGTGGCCTTTTATCAGGCGCTGCTGGGCAGTGCACCGCACAAGCGCCGGCCGGGCTACGCGAACTTCGCCCCGGAAGGGGTAGCGCTGAAGCTCGCCCTCAACGAGCTGCCCCCAGCGGCGGGCGGGCGCACGCCGCTCAATCACCTGGGCTTCCAGGTGGAAACCGCGGCGGAAGTAAACGCGGCCCGGGAGCGCTTCACCCAGGCCGGCCTCGCCATGTTCGACGAAGGCGACACGGTCTGCTGCTTCGCCCGGCAGGACAAGGTGTGGGTGCATGACCCGGACGGCAACGCCTGGGAGATCTACGTGCTCACGGACGACATGCTCGCGGAGCACGACCAGAACGCCGAGAGCGGCGCCCCGGTCCACGCCGTGCCGGAGGGCTTGAGCAACCAGGTGGGCGACCGTCCCCGCGTTTGCTGTGAGGGGTAGGATGCAGCCGGTACTCTTCGTGTGCGTCCACAACGCGGGCCGCAGCCAGATGGCCGAAGCGTTTTTCAACACCCTCGCCCGCGAGCGCGGGCTGGAGGTCCAGGCCCTCTCCGCCGGCACCGCTCCCGGGGGACAGGTGAACCCGGTGGCAGTCCAGGCAATGGAGGAGCTGGGGATCAGCATGGCCGGCCAGAGCCCCAAGCTCCTCACCCCGGAGCTGGCTGCCTCGGGCCGCGTCATCACGATGGGCTGCGGCGTGCAGGCGGACATGTGCCCCGCCGGCACCTACATCAGCGAAGACTGGGGCCTGGACGACCCGATGGGCAAGTCGCTCGAAGGCGTGCGGCGCGTCCGTGACCAGATCCGCGAGCGCGTCGCCGCACTGGTGGGCGATCTCGCTTCCACGCAGCCAGCGGAAGGACCGGGCAGATGAGTACCAGCGCGGTGAGTCCGCCTCCGATGCCCGCGAAGCGGCTTTCGTTCCTGGACCGCTACCTCACGCTCTGGATCTTCCTGGCGATGGCACTGGGCATCGGGCTGGGCTTCGCGGTGCCCTCACTGGTGCAGGGCATCACCAGCATGTCCGTCGGCACCACCTCCATCCCGATCGCCGTCGGCCTGATCCTGATGATGTACCCGCCCCTCGCCCGCGTGCGCTACGAGGAGCTGGGGCGCGTGTTCCGCAACGTGCGCGGCATCGGGCTGGCGCTGCTGCTGAACTGGGTCCTGGCACCCGCGCTGATGTTCGCGCTGGCGATCCTCTTCCTCCGGGATCGGCCCGAATATGCCATCGGGCTCATCTTCGTGGGGATCGCGCCCTGCATCGCCATGGTGATCGTCTGGAACGACCTGGCGCGCGGAGACCGCGAGTACGCCGCGGGTCTCGTGGCGTTCAACTCGCTGTTCCAGGTCTTCTTCTTCTCGCTGTACGCCTATGTCTTCGTGAAGGTGCTGCCGCCGCTGCTGGGGGTAGACTTCGGGAACGTGGACCTCTCCCGCATCACCGTGCCGGCCATCGCGGAGAGCGTCTTCATCTACCTGGGGATCCCGTTCCTGGCCGGCCTGCTCACCCGTACGGTGCTACTCCGGGCGAAGGGACGGGACTGGTACGAGCAGGAGTTCATTCCCCGGATCAGCCCGATCACGCTGGTGGCGCTGCTCTTCACCATCGTGGTGATGTTCTCGCTCAAGGGCGAGTACATCGTGCGGATCCCACTGGACGTGGTGCGCGTGGCCGTGCCGCTGCTGGTGTACTTCGTGGTGATGTTCCTGCTGGCGTTCGCACTCGGCCGGAAGGTCTTCGGCAACTACGAGCAGGCCACCACCCTGGCCTTCACCGCGGGCAGCAACAACTTCGAGCTGGCGATCGCGGTGACCGTGGCGGTCTTCGGCATCGAGTCCGGCGCGGCCTTCGCGGCGGTGATCGGGCCGCTGGTGGAAGTACCGGTGATGATCGGCCTGGTCAACGTGGCCTTCTGGTTCCGGCGCCGCTGGTTCGGGGGAGCCACGGCGCTGCAATCGACGTAGCGACGCCTACCGTGGTCGTGCCTCCGCGACTACGGTAAGGAGTCCGGAACCGGCCGGAGCGGGTAACCCGGGCGCGATCCAGAGTGCGGGCAACCGGCGAAGGCGGCGGCGAGCAAGCCGGGGAGCCCGCCGCACACGGGGCGGCCTTGACCCGCGTCCGCGGAGTGTGCGAAAATCCCATGTTGACGTGGGTCGGGCCGAAACGAGCTCTGCTTGCGCTTTCCGGAAGAGCTCTCGTTGCCCCTGTGATGATCCACTCGCTCACGCCTTTATCCTGCGGGATACCCGGTCCGACTTAGAGTCGGCCCTGTCGTACCGCTGCCTTGCTTCGGTCACTCGGCTCGCCGGGTCCGGAGCGTGCCGCAGCGCGACTACGCCCCCCGTTTGCGTCCCCATCCCGGGGCGCACCGCCCCCTCCACCTCGCCTGCCCGGCAACGACGGCACCCAACTGCGTCTGGCCCGGCATCCTGGAGAATTCCGTCTTGATCGCGGTTTTGAGTAAGGTTTTCAGCCGTCCCGAATGGCTGGGTAATGTGCGCGGGGATCTGCTCTCCGGCCTCGTCGTCGCCCTGGCCCTCGTCCCGGAAGCGATCGCGTTTTCCATCGTGGCAGGAGTCGATCCGCAGGTGGGGCTCTACGCTTCCGTCTGTATCGCCGTGCTCACCGCGCTCTTCGGCGGACGGCCCGGGATGATCTCCGCGGCTACCGGAGCGATGGCGCTCCTGATGATCCACCTGGTGCGTGACCACGGGCTGCAGTACCTCTTCGCGGCCACCGTGCTGACCGGCGTGGTGCAGGTGGTCTTCGGCGCCCTGAAGCTCTCCCGGTACATCCACTTCGTGCCACGGAGCGTGATGGTAGGCTTCGTCAATGCGCTGGCAATCCTGATCTTCATGGCTCAATTGCCACAGTTCGCCGGCGCCGGGTGGCAGATGTATGCCATGGTGGCGCTCGGGCTGGCGGTGATCTACCTGCTGCCCCGGGTTACCCGCGCCGTCCCGTCGCCGTTGGTGGCCATCGTGGTGGTCACCGGGCTCACGCTGCTCCTGCGCTGGGACCTCCGAACGGTGGGAGACATGGGCCGACTGCCCACGCAGCTCCCGTTCTTCCAGCTTCCACGGGTGCCGCTGAACCTGGAGACACTGGGGATCATCGGCCCGATCTCCGTTACGCTCGCGCTGGTGGGGCTGCTGGAATCCCTGCTCACGGCACAGATCGTGGACCAGATGACGGCAACGAGCAGCGACAAGAACCGGGAAGCGGTGGGCCAGGGGATCGCCAACTTCGTCACCGGTTTCTTCGGAGGGATGGCGGGGTGCGCCATGATCGGCCAGTCCGTCATCAACGTGAAGTCCGGCGGCCGCTGCCGGCTCTCCACCCTCGCCGCGGGCTGCTTCTTACTGGTGCTCATCCTGGTGCTCAGCCCGATCCTCACGCGGATCCCGATGGCCGCGCTGGTGGCGGTGATGATCATGGTCTCCGTCAGCACCTTCGATTGGGCGAGCCTGCGCCGCATGGCGGTGGAGCCCCGCGGAGAGGCCGCGGTAATGCTGGTGACGGTCACCACGGTGGTCTTCACGCACGACCTCGCCCGGGGAGTGATGGCAGGCGTGGTCCTGAGCGCCCTGCTCTTCGCGCGGCGGGTGGCGAAACTCGCTTCCGTGGAGTCCAGCCTGAGCGCAGACGGCCGCATCCGCACCTACACGGTTCGCGGGGAGCTCTTCTTCGTCTCGGCCAATCACCTGGCGGCTCGCTTCGATCCGAACGAGCCGGTGGAGCAGGTGGTGATCGACCTCAGCGGCGCGCACCTGTGGGATACCTCCAGCATCGCCATGCTCGATCGGGTGATCCTGGGCTACCGCAGCCGGGGCGTGGAAGCCCGCCTGACGGGGGCGAATGCCGCAAGCCTCTGGCTGGTGGATCGTGTCGCCGTACACGACAAGGTGGGAGCCGCCGAGCTGGCCGGCTCCCACTAGTGGTCCGCCAGGCCGGGAGAACATCCGGCTCCGTGTGGGCGTGTGGAAGGCGGCGCTCTGCGCCGCCTTCCTCCCCATACTCCCACACTCCCCTAGACGGCCACCCGGCTCACCCTTCGCGGCGATAAGCAAGGACCTCCAGATACTCGGAGTCCACCGCGGTAGAGCCGTCCGTGGCCGTGTTATGGGCTGACCACAGTGCCTCTAAGTCACGGCGCAAGCCGGCTTGCCCATCCGGATCCAGGACGGCAAACGCGCGGTTCAACGGGCCGAAGTAGGTGCGGAAATACTCCACCACCTCGGCAGGGGGAAACGGATACCGGAACGGGTACGCGCGGCGCGTCAGTTGGAGGTCGGTGGTTCCGGTCCCCAGGCGCTCGCGCACGGTGGCTTCGTCCCCCCAGAGCACGGGAGGTGGGACACCTGCCGGGGACGGTACGTACTGGCCGGCGGTCCGGAACATCTGGCCGGCGAACCCGCCCGGCGTCCAGTTGGCCATCGCGATCCGGCCTCCGGGCCGGCACACGCGCAGCATCTCGGCGGCCACCAGCTCCGGCCGCGGCGCGAACATGGCGCCAATCAGGCTAGCTACGAGATCGAACGAGGCGTCCGGGTACGGCAGCAGCTCGGCATCGCCCTCCTCGAAGCGTGCGGTAAGCCCTTCTGCCTCCGCCTGCGCACGCGCCTGTTCGATGAGGTTGGTCGCGATGTCTACGCCGGTTACCACCGCCCCCGCCCGCGCGGCCAGCAGTGCCAGTTGACCGGCGCCGCACCCGATGTCCAGCACGCACGTGCCGGGCTCGATCTCCAGGCGGCGGAAGAACTCCACCGCCCCCGGCTCCAGATAACGCGCGAACGTGCCGTAGTCCCCCGCCATCCAGGTGGCCTTCAGACGGGCTTTCAGAGACTCTAACTCCCCGGATGGAGTCGCCATCAACTTACCTCCTGCCTGCGTTGCAGCACGGCGTCCAACAGACGGTCGGCGCCCTCGGTGACCACGTCGACGGCGGGGAGGCCCGTCTCATCCTCGGCGCGGCGGATCGCCGCGGCGGCGTCTTCGGGCGAGAGGCCGTAGGGGTTGATGGCGATGCCGACCACCTTACCCGGATGCAGCGGAGCGACGGCGTCCTCGTACCGGCGGATCCAGTCGGTTAGCGGCGGGATGTCCAGGTCCTGGTAGCGGAGCTGCTTCCGGGCGGCGTGGTGAACCAGCACCATCGCGTCCGGAAGCGCGCCGTGCAGCAGCGCCAGCGTCACGCTGGAGTAGGCCGGGTGAAGCAGGCAGCCCTGCCCCTCGATGATGGCGATCTCGGCGTCGCCGGCGTCCGTCACCAGCTTCTCCACGAAGCCGGCCATGAAGTCGCCCGGAATCCGGTCCAGCGTCACGCCGCCGCCGGAGATCATCATGCCGGTCTGCCCCGTGGCCAGGAACCGGCCGTCCAGGTCGCGGCGCCGCGCCGAAGCCGCCAGCTCCAGGGCAGCAACCATCTTACCGACGTTGCAGTCCGTGCCCACCGTGAGCAGCCGCAGCGCGCGGGTGTTCCGTGCCTGCATGGAGGCGATCGGCTGGTCTGCCGGGGGCCGGCGGAGGTCCAGGAGCGTCTGCCCGTGGACACGCGCCATCCCCACGAACTCCGGATCGTCGCCGAGGAAGACGTGGAGGCCGCTGACCACGGAGAGGCCGGCGCGCAGCGAGTCGCGGATAATGACGCGCCAGGGCTCCGGAAGCTGGCCCCCCTGCGGCGCGATGCCGATGAGCAGGGTGTCCGGCCGAAGCGCCAGCCCCTCCTCCAGCGTCCCCACGATCGGCACGGCGGCCGGGACGCCCAGCACCTCGCGGGTGGTGCGCCCCGCATGCTCCTGGTCCAGCACGCCTACCACCTCGTCCGGCCGGTACCGGATGAGACTGGTGGCCGTCTTGGCGGTAAACACTCCCAGCTCGCCGTCCGCGAGGATCAACAGTCGCTCGCCGCTGCGGGCCGAAGTGGGTAACGATGAGTTCTGCACGGGGACCTCCTCCTGATCAGCCGACCGATACTTCGACGTCCCCTACCTCCCTCTCCTCTGGCGAGCCGGTGCTCGGGGCAGGGACGAGCCGGTTCCAGGGAGAACTCTGGGATGGGAGCGAACGGAGC
>JAJFMS010000214.1 GCA_020696885.1 Armatimonadota bacterium
CCCGGGATGCTCGTAGCCGAACCGCCGGCGCTGGTAGAGTCGGGTGTGATCGCGAGATACAGGTGGCTCGTGGACCGTTGCTCCGTAGAGGCCTCCGCCGTGTTTGCCCTGCAAGCGAGGACGATACGGGCGAGTGCAAAGCCGTACCGTGTCCCATGGCTGGATGCGGCTCTGCCGGCGCTGAAATGAGGTCGGGGACAGGGCAATCACGGCGGAGGCCCCTGCGAAGCAACGGGCAGTCCGGTTACCTAGTCGAGCAAGGGCAGCAGAAGCCGAGGGACTTCCGGTAACCGCGGTGTCTGTTCCTACCGAACACCGAACACCGAACACCGAACACCGATCTTCTATTGCTTCCCCCAGGTCGGCTCCACTTCTTTGAAGTCGGCCCAGAGGGCGTCCAGGTCTTTACCGGTGATCGTCTTGAAGTCGTTGTCCGAGTAGGTCCCGGCGCGCAGCGCGGCGTGGAGCTTCGGCACGACGCCGCGGCCGTGCTTCTCCTCCAGGAAGATCAGGAAGAGCGCGGTAGTTTTGTAGGCGTCCGTGTACTTCACGCGGTTGAAGTCCAGCCGGGGCCGGGCCAGGGCCGGCTCGAAGTGCTGCAGGCGCACGTAGTCCGCGATGCCTTCCACCAGCCAGCCGGCCCGGCTGCGGGGGTACCGCTGCACGAGGTGGGTCATCTCGTGCGCCACCATGCCGAAGTCGTTCGGGTGCGAGGTGACCCAGGCGGCGGAGATGTGGATCTCGTTGCCGCCGGCGTAGGCCACGCCTTTCATGTCTTTCTCGAAGATGATGCGGACCACCGGCGCCAGCGGCCGCTCCGAGTCGTTGCTCTGGAGGATGCCGACCACGCGCGGGTACCAGGTCTGGCAGAGCGCCTCCGCCGCGCGTCCCCAAGGCTGCAGATCCGGCACCTGGGAGGTGTCCGCCTCGAAGCGGGGCACGCGGATCGTCTGGGTCTCTTCCACCTTCTGGGCGCGGGCCGGGGCCAGCGCGGTGGCCAGGAGGCCCGCGGCTACAACTACCAGCGGCGCGCTGGTCCAGAAGCGGTGGTTCATAACTCTCCCCTACAGCTTGCACGCGGCAACGATCCGCCCGGTGCAGCGTCTCGTTCGCAAGAGCGGCGACCGGCTCCTCCCGTACTGAAGGCAGTGGACAGGAGCCGGAGCTCACCGACCGCGAGGTTGGCGCATAATAGATCGGCGCTCGCCCGGAGTTAATAGTTGCCCGTTATGTCCGACGTCCTTGCCCCCCAGTCCGCCCTGCACGCCGCCCGCGCCCTCCTCGCGATCGAGGAAGAAGAGGCGCTGGAAACGGCCATCGCCTCCGTTTCTCCATCCATCGCCGCGCGTGCCGTAGTGGCCGCGCCGACGCTGGAGCGGAAGACCACGCTGCTCTGGGCCATGGACGATCGCCAGCGGCGAGAGGCGCTGGACCTCGTGCCGCCCGCGCTGCTGGGCGCGCTGGTGCAGAACCTGGAAGACGACAACCGGTACCTGCTGGGCGACTTCTCGCTGGACCAGTTCCGCTCCCTCCTCTCGCTCTGCAGCCCCGAGCGGAAGTTTTACTGGATCACCACCGCGCTCTCATTCACCGACGCACGGGCCAACGCGCTGCCGCTGCTGATGCCCACGCGGGAGCTGGTGGAGATCCTGCTGACCCGCGCCGAGTTCGAAGAGCAGATCCGGGCGATGGCAGACTTCCCGATCGAAGACCAGCGGTTGCCCCCGGAGCTGCTGATGGATCCGGCCCAGGCGCTGATCGACCTGTTTGGGCCTGAGAACCTGCTCCGACAGTTTCCGGTTGCGGAGCCTGCGCTGGCGCACTTCCTGCAGACCGTGCTGGACTACGACGCGGACCGGTACGCGGACCTGCTGCGGGAAGGGTTCCGCGGTCTCGATTACCAGGAAAACCATCCGGACGAGTGGGAGACGCTCACCGAGGAGCCGGTGCTGTTGGAGGCCCTGGAGCCGATCGAGGTGCTGCCGGAAGATGTGAGCGGCGAGTTGGAAGAGATCGCACTGCCGGAAGACCTGCCGGTGGCGCTGGTCCCGGTAAGCGCGCCGCCCCTCGCTCGGCTCACCGCACCGCTCTCGCCGGCACGGCAGGCCCGGGTGTCCGAAGAGCTGCAAGACCTGTATGTCCGGCAGGCGATCGCGGAAGGCGGATCCTTCCTGCTGTCCGACCTGGAGCGCGTGGCGCAGAGCGTGCAGGCGTACCTGCTGCTGGGGATCCAGGCAGAGGCCGGTGGGCGCACCGAGCGCGAAGGGCTGGTCCTGGCGCTCCGGCCGCTCCACAAGGTGAGCCAGAGCGGCGCCCGCGTGGTGGAGGGCCTCCGGCAGATCGCGCACCGGATCCGGCCGCTCAACGAGATCTTGAGCGTTGAGCAGCGCGCGCTGGTCCGCAGCCTCGTGCACCCGCGCCTCTCCGTGGGCAGCGAGGGGAGACCGGTCATGTTCCTGATGCCCGGTGGCAACCTGCCGGACAGCGCGGACCTGCCCGGCGTGACGGCGCTCCTCCAGGACGCGGCCATCTGGACCGAGATCGTCCGCGCGCTGGGTGTGGAGCGGGTGACCGAAGCGCTCCGCGGCGGCGGCACCGTGGAAGCCGTGCAGGAGCAGTTGGCGCTGGCCGCAGTGCTTTACGCGCGTGTGGAGCTGGGCCTGGTGGAGCCGGCGGACCTGGAGCGCTACGGCCGCCGCTACCCGCAGGGCGATGAGCCCGGCCCGGCCGCCGCGGCGCGGGAGAGCTTGCGCCGCACCGTCGCCGCCTGGGCCGGCACCTGGCGCATTCCCCCCGAAGGCGCTGTCCGTCTCTTCGACGTCGCCCTGGAGCGCGTGGCCCAACGAGCCGCGATGCGGTAGGCAGGGCGCGTAGGACCCACGAGTGTTGGAACGATCCGGGTGACTTAGTCCGGAATCGAAGGCGGACAGCCGTGTTAGCTCCGGATAGCGTTCCACGTCGCGAAATTCGGCAGGCGCCGACCGCAGCGGGTTGAACTGATCGCCGGTCAACGGCACTCGGTCGGAGACGCCGTCTTCGGATCGGTCGCGACGGCACCCGAGCTGACCTGAGGTTGCCGGAGAACCGTATCGTAGGCGGACCGCTTCAGTCGGCGACGACGGGCTCGCCCACCGGCTTGGGCCGGGACGTCGCGGCGGGGAAAGTGCGCTCGTAGCGTGCGAGCGCCACTTCGACCAGCCGGACGAGGGTGGGCGCCCAGGGCTCCCGGGACTCCACCGCCTGGTTGAACAGCGCCAGCAGCATCCGGTGTCCCACCAGCACGCTTCCCCGGTGCCCCTGGTCCACCGCGTCAGCGATGACCAGTATAGCGGTGTCGGATACGGTAGGCGGGATCGGGGCAGACATGATGCTCTAGGGTTGCCGCCGGGGTGCAATGTCCGTCAGCCATACTCCTACATTTTGGCGTTCGCCTGGCTACCGGTTCAGTCCGAGACCTGGTGAGTTATTGCCGGTCCCCACGGCGCACGCTCTTTCCTTCAGATACCAGGCTTGCAGGGCTCCTTGCCGGCAGCACACGGGCTCTTATAGAGAACTGTGGACTCCCTGCAACTCATGCGGGGATGTCTACTCCTACATGAACAGCCAGGCGCCCCCGCGCCCCGGTGTGCGGTGAGCCAAGGGGTGGTGCGATGACGACAGCGAACCGGCCCGACCGGGTGCGAGTGATCCGCGGAAGCGGCAGAGCGGGCCGTGTCTGCAGCGGCACCACCCGCCGTGACCTGCTCACCTTCGGGGGCCTGGGCGCGCTGGGTCTGATGACCGGGAGTCCGGTCAGTGCCGCCGCTCCCTCGCCCGCCGGCCGCTTTGGGCAGGCGAAGCACGTCCTGCTGATCTACCTGTTCGGCGGCGCCAGCCAGTTCGAGACGTGGGACCCGAAACCGGACGCGCCAGCGGCAGTGCGCGGGCAGTTCGGCGCCATCGAGACGAACGTCTCCGGCATCCGCATCTCCGAGCTGGCGCCGAAGCTGGCGCGGTGTGCGGACCAGTACTCGCTGGTGCGTTCCGTAGGGCACGCCGACAACACGCACGATACGGCGATGTACACCAGCTACACCGGCTGGCCGTTCGGGCGGAAGGGGATTCCCCCGCCGTCGCCGGAGGATCGCCCGGCCCACGGCGCCATCCTCTCCCACTTCCGGCCGGTCCACCGCGCGGTGCCCCAGGTGGTGGCCCTTGGTGGGATGATCACCAACAGCGGCAACGAGGTGCCCGGCCAGCGCGGGGGGCTCCTCGGCTCCCGCTACGACCCGTTTCCCGTGCGGCCCGACCCCGCGTCCGCAAAGTTCCGCGTGCCGGAGCTGGCGCTGGCGGACCCGATCACCACGGTGCGGTTCGATCGCCGCCGGTCCTTACTCAACGCGGTGGATAGCGCGAGTCGCCTCGCGGACCGGGCAGCCACCGCGGCAGGCCTCGGCACCTTCCAGCGCCAGGCGCTGGATCTGATCGGCTCCGCGGAGACGCACTGGGCGCTGGACATCCAGAAGGAAGACCCGGCCCTGCGAGACCGCTACGGCCGCACCGGTTTCGGCCAGCGGCTTCTGCTGGCGCGGCGGCTGTTCGAAGTAGGCGTCCCCTGCGTGACGGTCCACTGGCTGGATGCGGACCAATCGTGGGACTACCATAGCAACAACTTCCCCGGGCACAAGAAGAGCATGGCGGTGGTCGACCCCGGGGTGGCCGCGCTGCTGGGTGACCTGAAGGCCCGCGGCATGCTGGACGAGACGCTGGTGGTGGTGCTGGGCGAGTTCGGCCGCACCGCCAAGGTGAACGCCACCGCCGGACGCGACCACTGGGCCGCATGCTACTCCGCACTGTTGGCGGGCGGCGGCATCCAGGGCGGCCGTGTGCACGGTGCCTCGGACAAGACCGCCACCTACCCGCAGGAGGATCCAGTAGGCCCCTGGGACATCGCGGCCACGGTCTATCACCTCATGGGTGTGGACCCCGCCGCCGAGTTCCTGGACTTCCAGAACCGCCCGATGCGCGTGAGTCAGGGCGAGGCGATCCGCTCGCTCCTTTAGCCTACCACGGGTAACGCCCCGGCGAAAGCCGGGGCGTTACCCGTCACGACTTGGAAAGCCGCACCCGGATGGCGTTGGCGTGCGCGTCCAGAGTCTCCGCTTCCGCCAGCCGGATCACGTGCGCCGCCTCGCGCTCGAACCGCTCGCGGGAGTAGCGCAGCACGGACGTCTTCTTGACGAAGTCGTCCAGGTTGAGCGGGGAGGAGAACCGCGCGGTGCCGCCGGTGGGCAGGATGTGGCTCGGCCCGGCGATGTAGTCGCCGATCGGCTCCGGGGTGTAGCCTCCGATGAAGATCGCGCCGGCGTGGTTGAGCCGGTCCAGCCAGCGATCCGGGTCCTCCACCACCAACTCCAGGTGCTCCGGCGCACAGCGGTCCGAGAGCTCGCACGCCTCTTCCAGATCCCGGGTGATGATCACCCAGCCGTTCCGGTCCACGCACTCCCGGATCGTGTCCCGGCGCGACAGGAATTCCGTCTGGCGGTCCACCTCGGCCGAAACCGCCTTCCCCAGCGCCTCGCTCGGGGTGAGCAGCACTACGAGGCTATCCGCGCCGTGCTCCGCCTGGGAGAGGAGGTCCGCCGCGATCCAGCGTGGGTCCGCGGTGTCGTCCGCGATCACCAGGACCTCGGTCGGACCCGGAAGGCTCTCGATGTCCACGTGCCCGAACACCAGCCGCTTGGCAAGCACCGTGTACGGGTTGCCGGGACCCACGATCTTGTCCACCCGCGGCACGGACTCGGTCCCGTACGCCATCGCCCCGATCGCCTGCGCCCCACCGATTTTGAAGAACCGGTCCACGCCGGCCCGCTTCGCCGCGGCGAGTGTATAGGGGTTCGCGGAGCCGTCCTTCTGCGGCGCGGAGCACGCGATCACGTCTCGGACGCCGGCCACCCGTGCCGGAACCGCCGCCATGATGATGGTGCTGGGCAGCGGCGCTTTCCCCGCGGGCGCGTGGATACCCACCCGCTCCAGCGGCCGGACGAGCTGCCCCAGGGTGGTGCCGTCCTCCTCGTGCAGCCAGCCTTCCTGGCGCTGCCGCTCGTGAAACGCCCGCACGTTCGCGATCGAGACGTCGATCGCCGCCAGGAACTCTGCGTCCACCGCTGCTTCGGCCGCGTCCATCTCGGCGGCGCTCACCTCGAGCTGCTCGATGTCGACGCCGTCGAACTTCCGGAGGTAGTGACGGACGGCCGCGTCCCCCTGCGTGCGGACAGCGGCGAGGATCTCACGCGCGGCGGCTTCGACCTCCGGCAGGTCCAGGCTGTTCGCCTGTGTGAGCGCGGCGGAGATCCGCTCTGGTGCGTCGGTGCGGGTATTCAGGAACTGCATCGGACCGTGTTGCTCCCGGGGGTGACTACTGGAGGGGACTGTAACACGCCTATTCTTCTGGGACCTCGGTCCCGGCGGCGCGGTCTTGGGGCGTGGTT
>JAJFMS010000215.1 GCA_020696885.1 Armatimonadota bacterium
CGACCACAATACCGGGATGGACGACGTACTGGTGATCGGTGGGGGAGCGGCGGGGATCATCGCCGCGTGGCGGGCTGCGAGCTGTGGCGCCCGCACCCGGATTCTGGAAAAGAACGGCCGGCTGGGTCTCAAGATCCACATTTCCGGCGGCGGGAAGTGCAACATCACGCACGGCGGCGAGATGGAGGCCGTGCGGAAGGCGTTCGAGCCGGACGAGGCGCGCTTCCTCCGCTACCCGTTCCGGCGCTTTACGAACGAAGACGTGCTGGACCTGCTCCGGGACCGCGGCGTCACCGTGCACACCCGGCCGGACGGACGCGTGTTCCCGGACAGTGGCCGCGCGGACGATGTGGTGGACGGCCTGGCCTGGCACCTGCACGACACGGGGGTGCGCATCGATTTCGGCTCCGCGGTGTCCGCCCTGGCCGTCGAAGAGGGCCGCATTGCTGGCGCCTGGGTGAACGGCAAGCTCTTTCCCTGCCCGCGCGTCATCGTGGCGGTGGGCGGCAGCAGCTACCCGAAGACCGGCACCACCGGCGACGGCTGGCGATGGATGCGCGAGCTAGGTCACACCATCGTGCCGCTGCGGGCCGCCCTGGCGCCGATGTACCTGGGCGACGGGGTGCGTCCCGACTACAGCGGCGTGGCCCTGCGCGACTGCGTGCTGCGCGCCCGGCAAGCCGGCAAAGAGCTGGCGCGCTGGCGAGGTGACCTGCTCTTCACCCACCAGGGCATTTCCGGTCCCACCGCGCTCGGCGTGAGCCGGGCCGCCGCCGCGGCGATGGAGCATGGCCCGGTGACGCTGGAGGTGGACCTGCTCCCCGATCGGAAGCAGGAGGAGCTCTCCGCCGTGCTGGCGGAGGCCCACGGCGCGGCCGGCCGGCGGACCGTGCGCACCCTCCTCCAACCGCTGCTCCCGGAGCGCCTGGTGCCGGAGCTGCTGGAGCGGGCGGCGGTGGACGGCGCCACGATGGCGAACCAGCTTCCCAAGAAGGGCCGCAACCGGCTGGTGGAGATCTTGAAGCGCTGGGACCTGGGGGCCATCCGCGCCATCCCGCTGGAGAAGGGGGAGGTGGTGGCCGGCGGCGTCTCCCTGGACGAGGTGGATCCCTCCACGATGGAGAGCCGCCTGGTCCCCGGTCTGTACCTGTGCGGCGAGGTGCTGGACCTGGCAGGGCCGGTGGGGGGCTATAACCTGCAGGCCGCCTTCGCTACCGGATACGTAGCCGGGGAAGCCGCGGCGGGACCGGCGCAGTAGCCTCGCCCCTGGATCCGGGCAAAATGGCGAAGGCAGCAGCAAACAAGCGAACGTCGCGTAATTCGTAATGCGTAAATAAGCCGCCGTGACACGCGGAGTTTACGCATCACGCAGCACGCATTACGCGACCCCAGGTAGCCCACGTACGTCTGAAACCCTTGCACGCCCGGATTGTGAAGTGCACCCTCGCCCAGCAGGCAGGAAGGGGATTTGCCGCATCGGCTCTCAACTTACGATCGGCTATCCGACAAACGCCGGCGCTCAAATCACCGACTACCGGGCCGAGAGCGGATATCCTGGTAGCGGTCGTCACTTCTCTGATCAGGCTCGACCCATGGATGATCCGACGCTCCCCGGCACGGAAGCTGCGTGGCGACTACTCCTGATAGCAGATAATGCGACCCGGGCCGAGCGCTTCGCCGGGCTGCTCCTCTCTCAGCCTTCCTGGGTGACGACCTGCGCCGGCTCGCTGGAAGAGGCGATTGCCGCAGAGATGCTCGCGGCGCACCACGCGGCGGTGCTGGACGCCACGGAAGCTGCCGGCGCCGGCATGGCCGGGCGGCTGCGGGACCTCCTACCGGGACTGCCGCTCGTTGTGCTTCTTCCCGGCGAAGGGGACGAGCGCGAAGAGCTGGAATGGCTGCGCCTGGGCGCCGCGGAGGTGCTGCGAGACGGAGCCAGCACCGCAGAGGCGCTGCCGCGGGCCATCCGTTCCGCCATCGCCCGCGGGGCGGGGGCCATGTCGATTCGGGAAAGCGAAGAGCTCCTGCGCGCCGCCACGGAGCACGCGCGCGTGGGTATCGTGCTGCTGGACGCGGAGCGCCGCTACCTCTTCGCCAACGCCGCCTACCACACGATCCTCGGCCTGGGCCCGGCGCCGATCGTGGGGCGCCCGGTGTCGGAGGTGCTGGGGGATGTTTACGAGCAGCAGATCCGGTCCCGGCTGGACCGGGCCTTTGCCGGAGAGCGTGTGGCGTTCGAGCTCCACCGGGGGCCGGCGATCGGAGAGGATCCCGCGCGCTACTACTCGGTGACCTACGAGCGCCGGACCGATCCCCAGGGGAGCCCGCGGGTGGTGGTGGTGATCTACGACATCACCGAACGCAAGCAAGCCGAGGAGGTGCGCGAGCATCTGGCCGCCATCGTGCGGTCCTCGGATGACGCGATCATCGGCAAGGGGCTGGACGGGGTGATCACGAGCTGGAACCCCGCCGCCGAAAGGCTGTTTGGCTTTCCGGAGCAGGAGACGCTCGGCCGGCCGCTAGCCGAGTTGCTGGTCCCCGCGGAGCGGCAGCCGGAAGAAGCGGGGACGATGGCGCGCCTGGCAGCCGGGGAGCCGGTGATCCACCTGGACACGGTGCGCACGCGGAAAGACGGTACCCCCGTCGACCTCTCCGTCACGATCTCTCCGGTGCGCGACGGTAGCGGGCGGATCATCGGCTGTTCCGAGGTGGCCCGCGACGTTACCGAGCGGCGCCGGGCCGAAGCGGCCCTTCGCATCCGGGAGGCGCACGCCCAGGCGCTCCTGCGGCTTTCCCGCCGGCTGGAGCGCGCCGACAGTCACTCCGACATCCTGGTGGCCGCCCGCGAGGCGGTGCTCGAAACCATCGGAATGCGCCGCGTGTGGCTCTACCAGTTGAGCAGCGATGGCGACTACCTCGACCTGATCCTGGAAGAAGAAGGCGACGAGCCGCTGGAACAGCGCGGGGAGGGGCGGCATCTGCGCATCGCGGGCGATTCCATGCTCGAAGAGATCGTAGCGGCGGCCGAGGTGGTAGTGGTCGAGGACGCGCGCACCGATCCCCGCACCAACAAGGAGATCGTGGCGGCGCTCGGCAACCGCACCATCGTCAACGTGCCGATCATCCTGGCCGGAAAGCGGCTCGGCGCCCTGGGCACCGGCAGCTTCGGCGAGGAGGGCGTGCGCCCGCTTAGCCCGGAAGAGCGCGAGTTCCTGGCGGCCCTCGGCAGCCACGTCGCCGCCGTGCTGGACCGCGTTACCTCGGCCGTCGAGCGCGAGCGCGCCGAAGCTGCACTTCGGGAGAGTGAGGCCCGGTTCCGGCAGCTCGCCGAATCGCTGCCGCAGCCGGTCTGGACCTGCAATGCCGAGGGAGCGTGCGATTACCTGAGCCAGCGCTGGACGGAGTACACCGGCGTTCCATGCGAGGCGCAGTTGGGCGTGGCCTGGGTGGAGCAGGTGCACCCCGACGATCGGAACGCGATGATCGCGGCCTGGCGAGCCGCCCTCGCGGCCGGAGCCGCCTTCCGGTGCGAGTTCCGGCTGCGCCGGCATGACGGCGAGTACCGGTGGTTCGATACCCGGGCGGCGCCGGTCCGGGACGCCTCCGGCCGTACCGTCAAGTGGGTCGGCTCGAATACGGACGTCGAAGACGGCAAACAGGCGGTGGCGGAGCGGGAGAAGCTGGCGAGGCTGATCGAGCACAGCCACGACTTCATCGGCACCGCCGACCTGGACGGCCGCGTCACCTATCTCAATGCGGGCGGCCGGCGGATGATCGGCTTCGACCTGGAACGAGATCCAAGCGAGCTGCAGCTCACGGATTACGTCCCGGAGCGCTGGCAGGAGCTCCTCTGGAGGACCGTCCTGCCGACGGCCCTGGAAACCGGCCTATGGGAGGGGGAGATGCAGCTCTCCCACCTCGTAACCGGCGCGCCGGTGGACGTCTTCCGCTCGACGTTCCTCATCCGGGACCCGCACACGGGGGAGCCCGCCGGCTATGCCTCCGTAACCCGGGACATTACGGGCCAGAAACGCGCGGAGGATGCGCTCCGGTTGTTCCGCCGGCTGGTGGACCAGTCCAGCGACGCCTTCGAGGTGATCGATCCGGCTACCGGGGCGTTCCTGGACGTGAACGAGCATGGCTGCGCGGCCATGGGCTACACCCGCGAAGAGATGCTAACCCTCACGGTGTTCGATGTCGACCCCACGGTATCGCGCTCCGGTTGGCCGGAATGGATGGCAGGGCTCCAGCAGGCCCGCAACGTCACCATCCAGGGTTCCCACCGGCGCAAGGACGGCACCAGCTTCCCTGTGGAGGTAAGCGTAGGCTGGGTGGAGCTGGACCGCGAGTACATAGTGAGCGTGGCCCGTGACGTGAGCGAGCGCCGCCACCTGGAAGAGCAGGTGCGCCAGTCCCAGAAGATGGAGGCGATCGGGCAGCTTGCGGCCGGCGTGGCCCACGACTTCAACAACCTGCTCTGCGTGATCGCAGGTTACGCGGAGCTGTGCCAGATGGACCTGCCGGAGGGGGCTCCGGAGCGGAAGATGCTGGGCGAGATCCTCACCGCCGGGGAGCGCGCCTCCGGCCTCACCCGCCAGTTGCTGGCCTTCAGCCGGCAGCAGGTCCTCGCGCCGCGCGTCCTTGACCTCAACGGCGTGATCGCGGACACGGAGAATATGCTGCGGCGGCTGATCGGGGAAGACATCCTGCTCACCACCATCACCGCCCCGGATCTCCACCTGGTAAAAGTAGACCCCGGGCAGATGAACCAGGTGATCCTGAACCTGGCGGTGAACGCCCGCGACGCGATGCCCCAGGGAGGGCGGCTGACCCTGGAGACCCGGAATGTGGAGCGCGCAACCCTCGACCCGGAAGGCGACAGCGGCGGCACCGAGCGGGCGGTACTGCTGTGCGTCACCGATACCGGATGCGGAATGACGCCGGAGGTGCGGGAGCGCATCTTCGAGCCGTTCTTCACTACCAAGGGCGTGGGCATGGGCACCGGCCTGGGGCTTTCCGTGGTCCACGGCATCGTCCAGCAGAGCGGCGGCAAGATCGCAGTGGAGTCCGGGCCGGGGAACGGCACCAGCTTCCGAATCGTGCTGCCGGCCGCCGCCGAGCGGGTCCATGACCCCAAGCCAGAACCGGTGCGCCGCCCCGCCTCCGGGACCGAGACGATCCTGCTGGTGGAAGACGACGACCTGGTACGGGGCTTCGCGGCTGACGCGCTCCGGCCCTTCGGCTACCGGATCCTCCTCGCCTCCGGCGGCGATGAGGCGCTCCGGATCGCCGCAGAGCACCCGGGGCCGATCCATCTCCTGGTGACGGACGTGGTGATGCCGCGGATGAACGGCCGGGAGCTGGCCCAGACCCTCCAGGCGCGCCAGGCGAGCCTGAAGGTGCTGTTCGTGAGCGGCTACACGGATGACGCGGTGGTGCGGCACGGCGTGCGGCAGGCGGAAGTGGCGTTCCTGCAGAAGCCGGTCTCCCCGAACGCCCTCGCCGGCAAGATCCGCGAGCTCCTGGACCACCCTTAGCGCCGGCAAAGGCAAGCGAGGGCAGGCGCGAAGAGGGAGAGTTTTGGACAGGATTAACGGGATCTACAGGATGGGGAGGTAGCGGATCGTACACCGTCGCTGCGGATGTTCCACCAATCCTATCATCCTGTTAATCCCGAAGATCCTGTCCAATTCCCCTTCTTTTTCGCGCTCTTTCGCGTGTTTCGCGGGCAACTCCCCCTCTCCCGATCCGCGTGCTTCCGCGTGTTCCGTGGGGAATGCTCACTCCGGCCAGGCCCGCATCGCCAGGGCGGTGACACGGTGCAGCTCTTCGCGGGTGGCGCCGCCGGTGGCGTGGACGGCCAGGCCGTGGAGCACCACCGTGAGGTAGCGGGCGAGGTCCGCCGGGTCCGCGCCCGGGGGGAGGTCTCCCTCGGCCAGGGCGCGCTCGAACCGGCTCCGCAGTGCCGCTTCTCCCGCGGAGCGGCGCTGCGCCAGCTCGCGGCGGATCGGCTCCGTCGTCTCGTCGCACGCCAGGGCGCCGTGCACCAGCAGGCAGCCGTGGGGCGTGCCCGGCTCGGAGAGCAAGTTAGCGGTCTCTTCCAGGAGCTGCGCCGCCGCGTCGCGCGCCTTCGGCTGCTCCAGCGCCCGGAGCACGTGCGAGCCGTGACCTTCCACGTACCGGTCCAGCACCTTCCGGAACAGCGCTTCCTTGTCCCCAAACGCCGCGTAGAGACTGGGTCGGTTAATGCCCAGCGCCTCCGTGAGATCGCCGATGGACGTGCCCTCATAGCCCTTGAGCCAGAAAACCTGGAGCGCCTGGTCCAGCGCTTCGTCCACGTCGAACTGCCGGGGCCGGCCGCGGGCGGTCGGGTTCGCCATAATTATTTACCAGTGAGTATAAAATCCGTTTACATGGGGCGACTAC
>JAJFMS010000216.1 GCA_020696885.1 Armatimonadota bacterium
GGCCGGGTGGCCTCCGCGTCGGTGAAAGACGCTGAGTCCGCCGTCGAGTACGCCAACGAGGTTTTTCCCGAATGGCGGGACCGACCGGCACGAGACCGGGCGAGCCTGCTCTTCCGCACGGCGGCTCTCCTGCGGGACCGCCGCGACGAGTTCTCCGCCTGGGAGGTGTTCGAAGCAGGCAAGACTTGGCGCGAGGCGGACGCGGACGTCACGGAGGCGGTCGACTTCCTGGAGTACTACGGCCGGGAGGCGCTCCGTCTGGATCAGGTGATCCCCCTCCACGTTCCGGGCGAGACGAACGACTACTTCTACCAGCCGCGCGGCGTGTGCGTGGTGATCCCACCGTGGAACTTCCCGCTGGCGATCATGACCGGGATGCTCGCGGCGGCGATCGTCACGGGGAACACGGCGATCCTGAAGCCCGCCACCCAGACGCCGGTGATCGCGGCGAAGCTGATGGAGATCCTGATGGCCGCGGGCCTACCACCCGGCGTGGTCAACTTCGTCCCCGGCCCGGGCGCCGAGATCGGCGAGTACCTGGTCAAGCACCCCAGGATCCACTGCATCGCCTTCACCGGCTCGCGGGCGGTGGGCTGCCGGATCAACGCGCTGGCGGCCGAAGTGCCGCCGGGGCAGGACCACCTGAAGCGCGTCATCGCGGAGCTGGGTGGGAAGAACGCGATCATCGTGGACACGGACGCGGATCTCGATGACGCCGTGGTAGGCACGGTCGCCTCCGCGTTCGGCTACCAGGGCCAGAAGTGCAGCGCGGCCTCCCGGGTGATCGTGGTCGGTAAGGGGTACGACGAGTTCACCCGCCGGCTGGTGGAGGCGGCTCGCAGCGTGACCATCGGGATGCCGGAGGAGCCCGGGATGTTCATGGGGCCGGTGATCGATGCCCGCGCGCGGGACAACATCCGGAAGGCGATCGAGCAGGGCCGCGCGGTGGCGAGGGTGGCGCTGGAGTCGGACGTCTCCCACCTCGGTGCCGGCTACTTCATCGGCCCGACGATCTTTACGGACGTACCGCCGGACTCGGCCCTGGCGCAAGAAGAGATCTTCGGACCGGTGTTGGCGGTGCTCCGCGCCCATGACTTCGACGAGGCGCTGCGGATCGCCAACGGCACCACCTACGCGCTCACCGGCGGGGTCTACTCGCGCAGCCCGGAGCACCTGGAGCAGGCGCGCCGGGAGTTCCGCGTGGGGAACCTCTACCTCAACCGGAAGATCACCGGGGCCGTCGTGGGCCGGCAGCCGTTCGGCGGCTTCAAGCTCAGCGGCGTCGGCAGCAAAGCCGGGGGCCCGGACTACCTCCTCCAGTTCCTGGAGCCGCGCACGATCACGGAGAACACCATCCGCCGCGGCTTCGCCGCGGACGACCCGCTCCAGGCGGAGCTCGGCGGGCTGTAGGCACGGCGACGTTTGACCCGCACCGGGAGCGAATACAACTAACCGGGCGAGCCGCGCAGTCTGTGGCCGGTCGGGGATCGATGCGCTTTCAGGTATGGGTGAACGACGAGATCGAGGGGGGCGACGAAGCTCGGCGGACAGATAGGCCGCCGCCCCCGGAAACACCGGACGAGGCCGCCGCCGCCGAGCCGGAGGCGGACTTCGTGCCGCTCGCCGGGGTAGACGGCGAGGGCGAAGTGCCGGCGCTCGACGACATCGACCCGTTCCAGTTCGACTCGCTCCAGGCGCAGCAGGCGTTCGACCGCGCTTCGACCGCGGCGGTCGAGGGAAACCAGGAGCACGCCGTTCAGCAGTACATCCGCGCGGCGAAGATCGCGGAAACCGCTCACGAGTGGTACCTGGCGGCCGTCGCCTGCCGCCGCGTGGGCGACTATCTCTTTGATCCCGCGCCGCCGCAAGACCTGGAGCGAGCGTTCCGGATGTACCGCCGGGCCGTGGCCGCCTACGAGCAGTGCGGCCACAACGCCGAGGCCCGCGAGCTGGATTATCGTCTGCAGTACTTCCGGCTCCGTCACGCCGGCAGCCTGGGTCTGAGCACGGCCCACCGGCTGGAGCTCTTCCTGTTCTGGGCTACAGCCGGGTTCGGGCTCCGCCCGCTCCGGGTGCTGTTTACCGCCGTCACTCTCGTGCTCGCCTACGCTGCGGCGTACCACTTCACGGGCGGAGTGGTAACGGCGGAAGGACACCGGTACCGGGACTGGCTGCACGCCGTCTACTTCAGCGGGATCACCTTCAGCACCGTCGGCTACGGCGACTACGTCCCGGCGCCGCACCAACAATTCATCGCCATGAGCGAAGGCGCCCTCGGCATCGCGCTCATGGGCTTCTTCGTCGCGGTACTGGTCAACCGGCTCACCAAGTCCTAGCAGACCCCGGCGCGCGCCCAACGGAATGTCCGCATTGCCGGCAAGTCGAGGCAGCCGCCTCCCGTTCCGGAAGACGATCCCTGCTATTCGGCGTGTGGTGGTCGTCCGGGTCCCGGCAGCGAGGTGACTTCGAGTCCCTCACGGCCAGGTAATCGAAAACGCGTTAGGGCGTGCCTGTAGGCACACTCCGCGGCGGGAACTCCATCGGCCGGCCCCTGGCGTCATACAGCACCAGCCGCCCGCCGTCCGCGGCGCCGCGGATCTGGGCGGAGCGGGTAACTCCAGGTGCGGAGACACCGACGTAACCTCCGGCCTCGTTCGTCCCCAGGGCGGCCCGCGGCTCGCCCGTGCTTGCGTTGACACCCACCGCACCGCCGTCGCGGGTAGAAGCGAGGCTCACCACGGCGCGGCCGCCGTCGTTGGTGACGATCACCGCGCCGCCCCCTTCGACCACGCGAATACTGACCACTGGAGTGCCCTTCCCGTTGCACAGGTTGAGGACGCCTCCGTTAGGTCCGGATTCCACCGACATCACCAGGCGGCCCCGTTCATCCACCACGTGGAACGGCGTGGTGAAGGTGGCCGTCGGCGGAGCCGTCATCGGATGCGGGTGCGGCGAGAAGGCGGATCCGCCCGCGTAGGTGCTGCCCATGCGCCCCGCGTGCGACGGCCGGCCACAGCTCCAGCAGAACGCATGCTCGGCATTGTTTCTCTGGCCGCATGCACAATCCCATTCCCAGGGGGCAGGGGTGACGCTCATCGCAGGTCTCCTGGAGCCATTGGTACTTTGAATGCAGAATTGCGCCAGGAGCCCGCTTCTTCCCTCCCACAGGCCCTCCGGCGGCAAGAGCCTCTGGCTCGCCGAAGCGCTTGGGAACCGGTGCCCATTACTCCAGGACTCCACTACTCCATCACTCCGGCTGTGTTAGTACGCGCTACTCCGGTCAGAATGCCCGCCCACCGAGATAGACTCAAGGGTGCCGGTGCGCCGTGCCGGCGCCGAGTAGGACCCCAGAGGAGCTCCCCCCGATGCCCCCACCCAACGCCGATCGGTTCTCCAGCCAGAACATGTCGGACTGCGAGTTTTGCCCGCCGGACGGCCGCCGCTTCCGGACCATGCGCCAGTGCTCCGGCTGCTCGAAGGCGCTGTGCCTGGTCTGCCGTCCGGCCCTGCCGGCGTTGGCCTTCCTCTGCCCGGAGTGCGGCGGCGGCGAGGTGGAGAACGCCCTGCACGCCCCGGCCGCCGTCATCGAGCGGTTGCAGGCGGCCGGGCACACCGTCCCCTACTGGCTGCTGGTAGCCGCCGCGCAGGGCGGCCCGGCCGGGAACGAGATCGCCGAGGAGTTGATCATTCCCGCGTAGGGGCGTTATGAAGATCGCGATGTGGACAAGCTGGGAGACCCGGTGCGGGATCGCCTCCTACACCGGCTCGCTGGTGGAGGAGCTGGGCGAGCTCGGCGTGGAGGTAGACGTGGTCCCCGTGCCCTACACCGATCGGGATCCCGGAGGGATGGCGGACACCGTCGCCCGTTTGAACGCGGCGGACCTGGTCCACGTCCAGCACGAGTACACATTCTTCGGCGGCATCGCGCCGGGCGTCTCGTCGCTTCCCCGTTACTACCGGCAACTGCGCCGCCCGCGTGTGGTAACCGCCCACACCGTCTTCACGGCCGGCGAGCTACTCCGGGTGGAGCAGGAGACCCGCTGGCGTCAGCGCCTGGCCAAGCAGATCCTCTCGCGCTATCCGTCCTACCAGGGCTACGTGGAGCGGCAGCCATTCGCCGGGGCAGCGGGGGTGATCGTCCACACCGATGCAGCCCGTGAGCGGCTGGCCGAGCGGCGGATCCCGCGGGATCGTATCCATGTGCTGCCGGCCGGAATCCCTGATGCGCCACCGGCGGCAAAGGAAGAGATCGACGCGTTCCGGACCCGCTTCGGCCTCGCCGGGAGCCGTGTAGTCACCATCTTCGGGTATGTCACGCCGGACAAGGGCTATGACACCGCCCTCGAGGCGCTGCGAGCCCTCCCTCCCACCGTCAAGCTGCTGATCGCCGGAGGCACGCGCGTGGAGCGCGAGGGCGGTTATATGGAGGAGCTGCAGGGGCTGATCCGCGAGAACGGCGTCCAGAACCGCGTCGCGATCACCGGCTACCTGGAAGACCGCGAGATCGCCGCCGCGATGGGCGCCTCGGACCTGGTGCTGGTGCCGCACCTGGCGGCCAACGGCAGCTACTCCGTGATGATCGCCCTGGGCCACGGCAAGCCGGTGATCGCCTCCGACCTCCCATGCTTCCAGGAGATCGCGGACCGGGCCGGCTGCGTGGAGCTGTTCCCGGTGGAAGACGAGCGTACCCTCGCGGAGCGGATCGGCTTCCTCCTGGCCTCCACCGGCAACCGGAACCGCCTCGCCGCCGCCGCCCGCCGCTTCGCCGAAGAACAAAGCTGGCGCACCGTCGCCGAGCGCACCCTGGAGATCTACCGGGGGGTAATGCGTAATCCGTAATGCGTGAGAAGGCCGGCTCCGCGAGCCGCAGGTCTCCCTTACGCATCACGCTGCACGTATTACCTGGCCCGCGTGGAACCTGCTCAACACCGCCGCAGTATTCTCTTTGGCAGCCCCGCCCGTGGGGAACCGCCTTTGTCCGGAACCCCCGACCCATGCGCGAGGCCGTGCACGAGATCTGGCGATATCGCGAGCTCCTCTTCCTGTTCGTCCAGCGAGACCTGAAGGTCCGCTACAAGAACTCCGTGCTCGGCTTCGGCTGGTCGCTGGTGAACCCGCTACTCCAGGTGGCGGTGCTCACCACGATGCTGCTGTTCCTGATGCCGCAGAAGAACCGGACGGAGAACTACCACGCCTACGTCTTCTGCGCTACGGTGCCCTGGCTGTTCTTCAGCACCGCGTTGATGGATTCCACCAACTGCCTGCTGAGCTACTACACCCTGCTCAAGAAGACCTACTTCCCCCGCGAGATCATCCCGCTGGCCAGCGTGGCCGGCAACCTGATCCACTTCTCGCTCTCCACTGCGGTCTTTCTCGGCTACCTGGCGGTGATGTCGCTCTTCCGCTGGGCCACGGAGGGGAGCTTCAACTGGCCGATCCTGCCGAGCGTGGTGTTCTTGCCGATCCCGATCATCGGGCTGGTGCTGCTGGTGACCGGGCTCTCGATGTTCGTCTCCGTCTGGACGCTCTACTTCGAAGACATCCGGTACCTGGTGGATAGCGGCCTCAAGGTGCTGTACTGGCTCGTTCCGGTGATCTACTTCTCGGACGTGATCCTCTGGAAGAACCCGAAGGGCCACGGCGAGCTCTTCTACCGGCTCTACATGCTGAACCCGCTCGCGGCGTTGATCACTGCTTTCCGGAAGCTCATCCTACCCCCCACCAAGATGCTGGGCACGGATGGCAACGACTTCCTCACCCCGCCGATGGGCGGCAACGAGTGGCTGTTCCTGTGCATCGCGCTCCTAACGTCCACCGCCCTCCTCGCCCTGGGGCTGCGGTTTTTCAACCACCGCAAGTGGTACCTGGCGGAGCGCGGCTAATGACTCAGGAGAAAGAGCTAGAGCCGATCATCGAGGCCCATGGGCTGGAGAAGGAGTTCCGGATCAAGCTGGGGCGGGGGTCGTTCAAGACGTTCGTGCTGGCTGGCGGCCGCCTCAAAGAGAAGCACGTGCACGCGCTCCAGGGGCTGGACCTCTCCATCTACCCCGGGGAGTCGGTGGCGCTGCTGGGACGCAACGGCTCGGGGAAGAGTACTTTCCTGAGCCTGATCGCGCGGATCTACCGCCCCACCCGCGGCACGCTGAAGGTGCGCGGACGGGTGGCTCCGCTCCTCGAGCTGGGCGCGGGCTTCCACATCGAGCTGAGCGGCCGCGAGAACGTGGAGCTCAACGGCGTGATCCTCGGGCTCACGCGCAAAGAAGTGGCGGAGCGGATGGACACCATCATCGAGTTCTCCGAGCTCCAGGAGTTCATCGACCTCCCCCTGCGCACTTACAGCTCCGGCATGGTCCTGCGGCTCGGCTTCGCCACCGCGGT
>JAJFMS010000217.1 GCA_020696885.1 Armatimonadota bacterium
AGCGTGGAGGCCACGAGGTCACAGATCTCGTGGTTGCCGATCAGGTCGCGGAAAGGCCGGCCGAACCAGGGCTCATTGGAGGCATCCAGCGCGCGGAGCGCGGCCGGGTTAGCCTGGGTGACGGTGCCCTTCGGAGAGACGGCCATCAGGCCCACGGAAGTGCTCTCGAGGATGCCCTGGACACGCTTGCGGCGATCCTGCTCGATCCAGTAGAGCTGGCTGGTGACGAGCACCGCGGACACCTGGCGAGCCATCATGCTCAGGAGCCGGGCGTCCTCCATGTCGAACGGGCGGCCATAGTACTTGTCGAAGGCGACGAACGCGCCCATCACCTCGCGCTCGACGATGTCGTTGTTCTCGTCGCGGCGCTCCAGCGCCAGGGGTACTGCCACCGCATTCAGGATCTTGAGCGCATTCAGTTGATCCACGTCCTGGTGGCCGCCCATCGACTCGTCCACCAGGACCGGCCGGTCCTGAAGTACGGACGACCCCATGGCGGAGTTGGCGACCGCGAACTCGATGGTCTTCGCAGCCGCGTCGTCCAGGCCGGAGAAGGGGCGCATCGCGGTCAAGACGTTCTTGTCACGGTCCCAGATAAGCACGCCGCAGCTACGCGCCTGCAGCAACGAGGCACTACGACCCAGCATGCGCGCCAGGGTATTCGCATCGCTCGGGGGTTGAAGACCTTCACCGTCCAGCAAGGGGGACCTCCTGTGCCAGGGGGCAGCAGTAATTACTCAAAGCTATGATAGAAGCGATTCGCTATCCAGCCCGCCATCTCCTCTGTTCGCCGGGCGGCCGGGGTGCGATCCACGATCAGTACAAACAAGAAGACGCTGGAGTACACGGTTCGCGGGGTTCGGGGAGTAGTGGAGTGTAGGAGTAATGGGGAAGGTGCCATTGCGGGCGACAGCGCCTCGCCCGTACGGGCACCGACAGCCCAATACTCCACTACTCCAACACTCCATTACTCCCCTAGGGCGCCGTGGCTCCAGGCTTGGATTTCTGACGAGAGCGGTGCGAAGTTCGTTCCGGTTTCCCGCAGCGGCGCGCCGCTACTTCGAAAACTGACCGAGCAGCCCGCCGAACGGATCGCCTTCCGCGTCTTCCGAGGCGGCCGCCACGCGGTCCACCACGTTCCGCGCCACCTGCCGGAACGCCTCGGCCTGCGCCGACTCCGGCGCGGCGATCACGGTGGGGGTGCCGGCGTCGCCGTGCTCCACCGTGGTCGGGTCCAGCGGAATGCTCCCGAGAAACGGCACGCCGAGCTTGCCGGCGGCGGTCTCGCTGCCGCCCCGCGTGAAGATCGGGGTGTGAGTGCCGCAGGTGGGACAGGCGAAGCTGTCCATGTTGCCCACCACCCCCAGAATCGGCACGTTGAGCCGGTCGAACATGCCCACCGCCTTGCTGGCGATGGTCACGGCCACGTCCTGGCTGGTCATCACCACCACCGCGCCGGTGATCGTGATGGACTGCGCCAGCGTGAGCTGCGCGTCGCCGGTGCCCGGGGGCAGGTCCACGATCAGGTAGTCCAGCTCGCCCCACTCGCAGTCGCCGAGCATCTGCTTGACGGCGCTGCCCACCATCGGTCCGCGCCAGATCACGTATTGCTGATCGCCCTGCAATAGGAACCCGAGCGACATGAGCTTGACGCCGTGACGCTCCAGGGGCCGCAGCTTGCCGCCGCCGTGCTCCGGCATGCCGTGGATGCCCATCATCATCGGGATGCTGGGACCGTAGACGTCCGCGTCCAGCAAACCCACCCGGTGCCCGGCCTGGGCCAGCGCCACCGCCAGGTTTACCGCCACCGTGGACTTGCCCACCCCACCCTTACCGGAGCCGACCGCCACCACGTGGCGCACGCCGGGAATGATGCTGGGCTGGGCCGCCTGGGGCGGCGCGGCAGGGCGCGCCGCCGGCTGCGAGGCGCCACCATCCGGGGGAGCGGCGCTGAAGCGCACGTTGACCGTGGTGACGCCCGGAATCTCCGCCACCACCTCCCGGCACATTTCTTCCAGTGACTGCTTCAGTGCCGGCCCGGCGTTTCCGGCGAGCACCTCGAACGCCACGTGGCCGTCGCAGATCTTCACGTTCCGGACCAACCCCCGCGTGGCGAGATCCCCTCCGCCTCCGGGTAGTTGAACCCTGCCGAGAGCGGCAAGCACGTTCGATTCGGTAACTTGAGTTGCGTCTGACATCTTTGGATCCGCGACCTACTACGTGAGTCCAGTGAGTCTATCACGCCTCCCGTTCCGGCCGACGGAGGCCTCTGATCTGTGCTGCGTAATGCGTCGAGGTGGTGGCCGCTGACCGACGAGGCGTGTTTCGTTGACAGCTACCGTCATCCGAGATCCCCCCGGCCCTAGTCGGTTGCCCCCACCCTCCCGCGACGCGAGGCCTGCGCTCGCCCTTTCACGCCGCGGCTAACGGGCGGCTCCGGCAACCGTGTTCGAGAGTTGGAACCCGCGCTCGGAAGTGCGGAGCGTCTACCGCAAGGCGAGTCACGGGTGGGGGCAACCGCCGTCGAGCCAGCCCCCCTCTGGGGGCTCACAACGGGCGCCGCCCCGGCGCCAGGTGAGCTGTTCTCTCCGGGCCGAGACCCGACTCATGTACGATGACTTCTCTGCCTCAGGCTTCTAGATGCATAACGCGCGAGGGCACATTCGCCCCCGTTCCCGGGCCGGGAACGGGGGCGGGCATTGTGACGCTGTTGGGATCAGGGACCGAGCCGGGGAAACGCGATACGACAAGACGGCATGGAAGATACGGTACTCCTCACCCAGACGGTAGCCCGCCTCGTGCGGGACGGCTCCTATGCGGACCTGCAGCGGGTGCTGGAGGAGCAGCCGCTCGACCACATTGCGGACCTGATCGAGCACGTGGATCCCTCGGTCCGGGACGTGATCTTCTCGGCGCTCGAGGCGCACCGGGCCGGTGAGGTGGCCGCCCGCCTCGACTACTCGATCCGGGAAGACCTGCTCGACGATCTTCCCACGGACCAGCTCGTGGAGATGGTCGAGGACCTGGACGCCGACGACGCGGTCACCATCCTGGAGGACGCGGACCCGGCCGCCGCGGACGAGGTGCTGCGGCAGCTCGATCCGGAGGATGCCGGCGAGCTGCGGGAGCTGCTGGGCTACGACGAGGATTCCGCCGGCCGCGCGATGGCGTTCGGGGCGCCAGCGGTGCTCCAGGACATCACGCTGGGGCGGGCGATCGAGGAGCTGCGCCGGGAAGCGGACGAGATCGAGGAGCTGCAGCAGGTCTACGTGATCGACGGCGCGGGCCGGCTGCGCGGCTACCTGCCGCTGGACGTGCTGCTGCTGCGCCCCCCGGACACCCCGGTGATGGAGGCGATGCACACCAACGTCACCTTCGCCTACACCTACGAGGACCAGGAGACCGCGGCGAACCGGGCGCAGCGGTCCAACCTCCCGGCGATTCCGATCATCGACGGCCGCGGGGTGCTGCGCGGCCAGATCGCGCACGGCCGGCTCCGCGAGATCGTGGAAGAAGAGACCTCCGAGGACATGTACCGGATGGTCGGCCTCTCGGAGGACGAGAGCGTCCACTCGACCTTCCAGTTCTCGCTGCAGAAGCGGCTGCCCTGGCTCTTCGTCAACCTGATCACCGCCGTCCTGGCCGCTTCCGTGGTGAGCAACTTCCGCGGCCTGCTGGAGAAGCTGGCGATCCTGGCCGTGCTGCAGAGCATCGTGCCCGGCCAGGGAGGGAACGCCGCGATCCAGACCCTCACCATCACGGTTCGTGGGCTCGCGCTGGGGGACCTGGACTGGCGTAATAGTCGCCGCGTCTTTCTCAAAGAGCTGGGGCTCGGCGTGGTCAACGGCCTGTGCGTGGGCTCCACTATCGGTCTGCTGGTCTGGGCCTGGCAGGGAAACCCCTGGCTGGGAGTGGTGATCGCCGGCGCGATGCTGCTGAACATGGTGGCGGCGGCGGTGGCGGGCTACTGCGTGCCGCTGGCCCTCCGGGCCTGCAAGCTGGATCCGGCCCAGGCCTCCGGGGTGTTCGTTACCACCGTTACGGACGTCTGCGGGTTCTTCTTCTTCCTGGGCTTGGCGTCGTTGTTTATGCCGCTGCTCGGCGGGCGGTAGAGGTGTTCGGTGTTCGGTGTTCGGTTCCACAACCCGTCTCGGGCTGAACCGCCGCGCGGGGTCTGGGCGCCGCGACCCCCTCGCGGACCTCGGCGAGCTACTGCTAGCCGGAGGAGTCCCGCGATCCAGCGGGCCGGTAGCACTCGGGGCTGGAATGGGAGCAACCCCTCGGTCAAGCCATGCCTGACCTAGGCCCAAACCAACCCCAGCCGGGGCGGCGAGGGATCGCTCGTCCTACCGGCTAGCCAGCGTTAGAACGTAGGGCGGGACCTCTGTGTCCGCCCCGTCCAGGTACCACCTATCCCGGCGCCGGGAGAACGGCGGAACGGAGCCACGGGCTCGCAGGCGTTCCCAGCTCGGTAGGAGATGTTTCGCAGGGGGCACGTACCACGCTCCGGCCCGGGTGCGGGCTCAACATGACATTCGTGGCGAGGGGCACGCCACCAGGCCGATTGGCTGCCGGTACGGCCTACAGGAGGTGGTCCCAGAACATCTCCACCGGGTGTTCGCCGTCGTAGAGGGCTACGCGCAGGCGGGCGCCGAGGAGGAGCTCGGCCAGGGGGGCCGTGGCCGGTCCCCATTCGTCCCGGGGGACCTGGCGCAGCGTCTCGGCCAGCTCGTAGAGGCCGCGAGCGAACCGGGCAGCGGCTTCCGGCAGGCGGTCGCGGTCCGCGGTGCGGGCGTATCCCTGCTGGGCTGCGTCCAACTCGCCCGCTACCAGGTAGCTGATCGTCTCTCCCAGGTAGGCGGCGCTCAACCGCTCCGGCAGCGCTTCGGGAGGGGAGGAGCGCTTCAGCAGCTCGCCGGCTTCCCGGAAGGCGCGCGCGGCTTCCCGAGCCCTCGCGGTCTCCACCAGTTGCTGACCCCGCCGCCACGCCGCGGCGCCGAACAGCTCCGCGGCAGGGCCGGTCACCCCCGGGGAAGGCGCCAGGTCCGGGACGCGGCCGCCGCGCAGCTCTACCGAGAGCAGGCTGGCAGTGTGGGACGCCTCTCCGGGCGCCTGCGCTAGGGCCGCGCCGAGGTGCTGTCGGGCTCCGGTCAGGTCTCCCTGCCGGGCCAGCGCCAGCCCCAGCAGCCGCTCCACGCCGGGCACGTCCGGACGGGCCTCCAGCAGGGGGCGCAGCAGGTCCGCAGCGAGCTCGAACTGGCGCACGGAATAGAGCCAGGCCGCGCGGCGGAAGGTCGGATCCGGCGCAGCGTCGGGCGCCGCGCCGGCCGGTACAGGGGCGGCGGGAGGGGGATCGGCAGGAGCCGCGGGAGCGGCCGGAGAGGCGGGCTCGCCGCGCTTCCGGAGGTCCAGATGTTGCCACCGCCCCTTGTTCATTTGATGATAAACTTTGCCCGGCCTCGCCGCAGGACGGTTGAGGACCCTTCCCGAGCGATTGTACCACAGGGCCGGGCAGCGCAGCGAGGCGGCTGCCGAGCGCGTAGGTCTCCCCGACCTTGGCCCCCATGCCGATCCAGGCCGCACCTGGACCGCTTTCAAGCTGTTCTTCACGCGCTTTATGGCCGGTTTCCGCCTCGGCTGCTGCCACCGGCCCCGGAGAGTTTCACACCCATGGCAACCACCGCCGAACCCCAGGCCGGGCTGTCCGTCCAGCAGTTGGAGGATAAGGCACGGCTCCTGCGCAAGCACATCGTCGAGATGACCACGGAAGCCGGCTCGGGACACCCCAGCAGCTCGTTTTCGTGCACCGAGATCGTCACGGCGCTGTACTTCACGGGGATCCTGCACCACGATCCGCAGAACCCGACCGACCCGGATCGGGACCGCTTCATCCTGAGCAAGGGGCATGCCGTGCCCGCGCAGTACGCCGCGATGGCGGAGACCGGCTACTTCCCGGCGGCAGACCTGCTGACCCTCCGCAAGCTGGGCAGCCCGCTGGAAGGCCACCCGAATGCCCGGCGCCTGCCCGGCATCGAGGCGCCCACCGGCTCCCTGGGCCAGGGCCTCTCCATCGGCGTGGGAATGGCGCTGGCAGCCCGCCTGGATAAGGGCGACTGGCGCACCTGGGTGGTGATGGGTGACGGCGAGATCGACGAGGGCCAGATCTGGGAAGCGGCGCTCTCCGCCGCGAAGTACGGTCTGGACAACCTGGTCGCCATCGTGGACGCCAACACCGCCCAGCAGACCGGCTACACCAAGGACGTGCTCCCGACCGAGTCCAAGGTCGACAAGTGGGCTGCGTTCGGCTGGGAAGTCCAGGAAGTGGACGGCCACGATTTCAACGCGCTCCTCCCGGCACTGGAGAAAGCCCGGAGCG
>JAJFMS010000218.1 GCA_020696885.1 Armatimonadota bacterium
AACGGCGCCCCTCCCAACGAGCGCTCGCGCTGGAAAGGCTCGTACCTGGAAGGCGTCACCATGATTCCCGCGGACCCCTGGGGCAACCCGTACGTCTACAACGTTCCGGGACCGTACGGCCAGGACTACGAGCTGGCTTCCCTGGGCGAGGACGGCGTCCCGGGCGGTACGGGTGACGGCGAGGACATCGTGAAGCCCTGCGCCTCCTGCCCCTGAGCGGGGATACGTGTAGCAGCCAGGGGCTCCCGCAGCTCGGCTTCTAGCCGCAGCAAGCCGGGGCGCTCCGTCGTTGGCTCCCTGTTCAAGCCTAGCAAGCCCACACCCAGCCGCAGGCCGTTCGGGCTGCTCAAATCCTCCAGCCCTTCCAGGCCGGCCAGGCTCCGCAGCTCGTCTACAGTCTACACCCCGGCCGCCAGCCGTTCCGAGGCCAGGAGCCCCACCGTCTACATCACCGACGCAGGCAAGGAGTACCACTCCGCGGGCTGCAGCTCCCTGCGAAAGAGCCGCATCCCGATCTCGCTGAAACAGGCCCGAGCCCGCGGCTACGAACCCTGCGCCCGCTGCGGAGGTTAGCAGCGCCCACCACTCCACCACTCCACCACTCCATCACTCCGCCCCTTGCAGAGCGGCGCGGCTGCGCGCTGTCGATAGGTTTGAGATCACCAGCCCCAGCAGGATGATCCCACCGCCCACCGCCAGCCCGGCGGTGATCGGCTCGTGGAGTACGGCGTAGCTGGCCAGCGCACCGAAGACCGGGGTCAGGAAGAACCCGACGCTAAGGCGGCTGGGGGGATACTTCTGGAGCATGGCGGTCCAGCCCACGAAGCAGAGCCCGGCGACTACGATGCCCTGGTACAGGATCGAGACCGCGATCGGGAAGTTCCAGCGATAATGGAGCGGCTCGGTTAGCACGCTCATCAGCACGAAAGCCGGGAGCGCGATCAGGCTCTGCCAGAAGAGCAGCGCATAGGGATGCATCCCCTGTACCAGCGCGCCGGTGTAGACCACCCGCGCCGCGAGCAGCACCGCGCTTGCAACCACCAGCGCGTCCCCGACCAGGGTCCCCGCGCCGCTCTGGAATCGCTCGCCGAAGACGAACAGGATGCCCCCGAACGCGAACGCCGTTCCGAGCGCCTTGTTCCAGGTGACGCGGTCGGACTTGAGCAGGAAGTGTGCGAAGAGCGGGACGAAGAGGGGGTAGCTGTTAATCAGCAGCGCCTGCCGGCTGGCGGCCGTGAGCATCGACCCGTGGTTGAGCAGCACGATCTGAACTGCAAACAGCGTCGAAAGCCAGCCCAGCGGCTTCCAGTGGCGGCGCTCGATGCCCAGCGGAACCCGCTGCCAGCGCGCGATCACCACGACCACCAGCAGCCCTAGCAAAAACCGGAGCGCCGCCGAGCCATACGGGGGCAGATACTGGAGGCTATAGCGCAGGGCCGGAGCATTGCCGCCCCAGCCCGCCGTGAGCAAGATCACCTGGAAAACGGCTAACAGGGTGAGCGGTCGGTCGGCGAGGGTCGGTTGCGGAGGCGCAGCAGCGGGGTCGCGGTTCACCTGTCCCATAGACCGTCATTCTAACCCGGGTACCGGCTTCTGCCGCACTGCGCCCAATCATCCGGAGCTGAGCGGGAATCCGTAGGCGAGGCCTACCCCAGCTGAGCTAGCCTTCCTGGTGAGTCCACCGCGTGTGAGAGGATCTGAACCGAATGGAACCCCGTATCAGCTTCGTTACCCTGGGCGTCACCGACCTGGAGCGCTCCATCGCCTTCTACCGTGACGTGCTCGGCCTGACGCCGCTGCCGACGCCGCCCGAGGTAGCGTTCTTCGAGATGGGCGCCACGTGGCTGGCGCTGTGGCCACGCCACCTGCTGGCTGCCGACGCAGGAGTCCCCGCCGAAGGGAGCGGGTTCCGCGGGTTCTCGCTGGCTCACAACGTCCGCTCGCCGGAAGCGGTGGACCAGCTTCTGGCGCAGGCCGCAGCGGGCGGGGGGCGCCTGCTGAAGGCGGGGCACGAAGCGGACTGGGGCGGCTACACCGGCTACTTCGCGGACCCGGACGGCTTCCTCTGGGAAGTGGCGTGGAACCCGCACTTTCCGCACGTGTGATCGGGCCCGGTTCGAAGCCGCGGGCAGCGGTTATCCGGCCCGCCCCGGTCCCTCCGCCTGGCCGGCGGTTCGTGGAGTTCGTGGCAACCCTACGCGGCAGGACCTTTGCTCCGGACCAGGAGAAGAGAATCCGCGCAACCGCGGACCGGTTGTTTGGGTCTAAGAGCACAGAGCAACTGACCACAGAAGAGATCCGGGAGCTCTGGCGTGAGGTGGTAGGATGACGAAGGAAGCGTTTCTCGAACAATTGGAAGACGCCGCGAATGATGGGCGTTTCGAGGATCTGGTGGCGCTCCTGAATCGATATGGCGCAGAGTTTGACTATTCTCCCTTCGAACTGGACCGGCTGGAAGCGTGCTGCGGGGCCCTGAGCCTCGCGGGCTTCGCGGCGAGCCAGCAACTCACAAGCGCACAAGCCGCGTAGCCCCCACCCCACAACTACAGATTTCACCTTTACAGGCTGGTCCTTCGGGGCCGGCCTGTTCTGCTCAGGACCGCCAGGCGAGGCCCGGAGCAACCGTCGGGGCAGGTCCCCACCGATCACAGCCGGCCCGGCGCCGGCGGGAGAACACGATGCTGCGGAATCGACTGCTGGAAGACTTCTGAACGGGCCGCTTCTACGAAGGTGACGACGGCGGCACTGGCGGCGGGTCCGCTGGTGGTGACGGCGGCGCCGGCGGGGGCGCTGGGGAAGGCGAAGGGGACGGCGAGAAGGGTGGCAAGGACACCACGAACCAGAACCGAGAGGCGGCCAAGTATCGCCGGGAGCTGCGCGAGGCCCAGGCCGAGCTGAAGAAGCTCCAGGGCGCTCAGCTTTCCGAGACCGAGAAGCGCGACCGGCGCCTGAAGGAGCTGGAAGGCGAGAACGCCACGCTCAAGAGCGGGCAGCGGACGGCCCGGATCGAAGCCCTCGCGGCGAAGGCCGGGGCACGGGACGCGGACGTGGTGGCGCTACTGGTACCGTCGGATGCCGAGGACCTGGCGAAAGCCATCACGGAGATCAAGAAGGCCCGACCGCACCTGTTCGGGGGCAGCGGTTCTGCGGACGGCGGCGCCGGCGGTGGCGGCGCCGCTGCTACGGGAGGGATGAACGACTTCATTCGTCGTTCGGCCGGACGTTAGCCCCGTCCGAGTGCCACCTGGTTCAATGACGGCTCCGGGAAACCGGGGCCTTTTTGCTGCCTGAACGGCAGCGGGAGAAGAGATCGTGGCTTACAACAACCTGATCGATCGCTCCGGCGCAGAGGCCCTCATTCCCGAGGAAGCCAGCCGGGAGATCATCAAGAACGTCCCGGCGAACCGGACTCCCCTCGCTGATCGAGCAGCCTCTCCATTAGCGTGAGCACGCGGCGGTCGTTGGCGTCCATCCGGCGCAGGATCTCGTCGATCTTCTCCAGCGCCGGCTGCTGCGGCGCCGTCACGTGCATCGCTTCCAGCCGCTGCACCGCGTCCATCAGCAGCCGGTCCTGGTGGGCGAGGTGGTCCATCACGATCCGCAGCTCGCGCTCCGACTTGCAGTTGATCTCGTAGTCGTGCTGCGCCATCAGGCGGTCCCGCTCGGAGGCCCGGTTCTGGCTCATCATCACCACCGGGCCGGTGTACGCGGCCTGGAAGCTGAGCACGAGGTTGAGCAGGATGAACGGGTACGGATCCCAGGATTTCAAGAAGCCGGGATGCGTCTTGATCATCACTGCCAGGTACGTGTTGGCGGCGATCCAGAGCAGCAGCAGCGTACTCTGGATGAGGATGAACGCCCAGCTCCCCACCCCCGCGGCCAGCCGGTCCGCGATGCGCTGTCCCAGCGACATCTGCTCCTGGTGCTCGGCCAGCACGTTGCGTACCGGGGGATGATCGTGCTGGTACAGCACCACCGGGCCGGGCGACTCCTGGCTCATCAGCGGGTCTCCGCGGACTTCCGGCGGCCGCGCCGGCCCCGGCCGGAGGAGGCGCCTTCATTCGCCTCTCCCTCCGGGCCTTCCACCCGGGGAGCGCGACCCACTTCGTCCGAGACGATGATGGCGTCCTTCCCGAACACCCGCACCGCGTCCCGGGAGAAGGAGATGCCGCTGTGGATCAGCTTCCCGAGCAGTCCGCCCGTAGCCACGCGATACCGCTCCACGCAGCCGGTGGTCTCATCCACTTCGAAGTCTGATACCCGGCCGAGGCGCGTGCCGCCTTCCGTGATCACCGGCCGGTCGCGCACGTCCGTGGTCACTTCTTCCCGCTCCGCGCTGGGGACGGTCCGGCGCACCGCGGCGAACGCCTCAACGGTGATCGCGTCCGTGCCGATGGCGCGCACGGAATCCCACGCCAGCACGCCGCCGGAGCGATGCTCCGCGCCCGCGAAGTGGAGGTAACGGATGCGGCCGTCCGTGGCGTTGTATTCCAGCCCCTTGAGCGTGCCGAGGCAGAGGCCCTCCTGCAGGGTGACAAGGGGCATTCCCATCAGGTCGTGGAGGGTCTTCATGGTGTTCGTGCCGGCTCCTTGCGCCGGGAGAGCGCGTCGCCGGAGGAGCGAGGCTCGATACGTCAGTATCCCCTCAAAACAGCGCCCGGTGTCGAGATTGGGCGTATGGGCGTATGGGCGGCGGCGCCTAGCGCCGCCTTCCACTCCGAACACCCAAAACCGTGAGCGGAGAGACCCCCCCTGCCCCCCCCCTTCGTAAGGGGGGGAGACCCAACACCCCCGTGCCCCTCGGCGATCCGAACACCCAACACCTACTCCCCCGGCACGGCGGTGAGGAGCCGCTCCACTTCCGCAGGGTCCACCGGCTTGGTGAGGTGCAGGTCGAATCCCGCCTCCAGGGAGCGCAGGCGGTCCTCGGCCTGTCCGTAGCCGGAGATCGCGATCAGGCGGGCGCCCGCGGTGCCCGGATCTTCCCGGAGGCAGCGGGCTACCTCGTAGCCGTCCATGCCGGGCAGGCCCAGGTCGCAGAGCACCACGTCCGGGGCGAAGCGGTGGGCGGCCTCCACGCCTTGCGTGCCGTTGTAGGCGATTTCCACCTGGAAGCCGGACAATTCCAGCAGGTCGCGGAGCGTCTCGGCGGCGTCGCGGTTGTCCTCGACGATCAGCACGCGCAGCTCGTCCGCGTTCGAGTTGGGGCTCGGCTCAGCCGGGACGGCTTCCGGCGCCGCTGCTTCCGACGTCAGCGGCAGCTCGATCACGAACTCGGCGCCGCGTCCGGGGCCGTCGCTGCGCGCGGTGACGGTGCCATCGTGCAGGGCGATCAGGCCACGCACCACGGCCAGCCCGAGCCCGAGCCCGCCCCGGCTGCGATCTAGCGTCCGATCGGCCTGCGCAAACGTATCGAAGAGGAGCGGCAGCATCTCCCGGGTGATGCCGATGCCGGTGTCGCGGATGGTGATCACGGCGCGGTCGGGGGCTCCGGCAGCAGCGTCCCTGCTGCGACACAAAACGGACACCTCCACGCTTCCCCCCGCGTCCGTGAACTTCAACGCGTTGTGGAGCAGGTTATCCAGGGTCTGGCCCAGGCGCATCGGGTCGCCGCAGATCCATACCGGCGCCTCCGGGGTTTCCAACTTCAGCGTGAGACCGCCGTCCTCCAGCGCACGCTGATGGTCCTGCGCGGTGTTCCGCACCAGCTCCGCCAGGTCCACGCGCCGGGGCCGCAGGAGGATCTTGCCCCGGGTGATCCGGGAGACGTCCAGCAGGTCGTCCAGCAGCAGGCCCTGATGCCGCACTTGCCGCTGCAGCGTCTCCACGGCCTGATGGAACCGCTCATCGCCCTGCCCCAGGCGCTTGATGAGCTCCACGGCGTTGCGGGAGGCGGCGAGCGGGTTGCGGAGCTCGTGCGCGAGCATGGCCAGGAACTCGTCCTTGGCGGCGCTGGCCTGCTGGAGCTCCTGGTTCTTTTGCTCCAGCTCCAGCCGGTGCGCCTCCAGCTCCCGGATCATCTGGACCTTGTCCACGGCCTGGCGGATGGCGCGCCGGAGCCGCTCCGGAGAGAGGTTGCCCTTGAGAAGGTAGTCCTGCGCTCCGTTCTTCATCGCCTCCACGGCGATGTCCTCGCTGCCGGTGCCGGTGAGCATTACCACCGGCACGCGGTCCGCGCCGGCCTCATAGACCAGGTTCCCCAGGAACTCCAGCCCATTCATGTCCGGAAGGTGGAAGTCCAGGACCACGACGTCCGGCGTGCCCTCCCGGAACCGCAGGAGGCCGTCCTCGCCCGTCTCGGCTTCCACCACGTCGCACGGGAGCTCCAGCCCACAACGGTCCACAGCGGCGGAGATCGCCGGGGGGGTTGGGAGGGATCAGGAGTGCGCTTCCAACTGCGGCGAAGCTCCGGCAGCGGGCTCCAGCGTAAAGTAGAACGTCGTCCCCTCGTTCTGGATCGACTCCAGCCAGATCTCACCGCCGTGACGCTCGATGATCTTCCGCACGATCGCCAGCCCCACGCCGGTGCCGCCGCCGAATTTCTCGCGGGTGTGGAGCCGCCGGAACATGTCGAAGATCGAGCCGAAGTAGCGCTCCTGGATCCCGATTCCGTTGTCCCGCACGAAGAACGCTCCTGGTTGGTCGCCCCGTTCCCGGTAGCCCACCTCCACCCGGCGGTCCTCCTTATCGGAGTACTTCGCCGCGTTGTTGATGAGGTTGTAGAACACCTCCCCCACCCTGGATCGGTCGCAGTAGAGCGTAGGCAGCGGCTCCTGCACCATCACCTTCACAGCATCTCGCTGGAGCACCGGGCGCAGGAGGTCGAGCGCCTCCTCCAGCGGCACGTTCAGGTCGGTTCGCTGCATGGCCAGGTCCACGCGGCCCAACCGGGAGTACCGCAGCAGGCCGTCCAGCAGCGCCTCCATGCGCGTGCCGAGGAGCACCAGCGTGTCCAGCTTCCGCCGGCCCTCATCGTCCAGCAGCTCGGCGTAGTCCTCGATGAGGAACCGGGAGTAGTTCTGAATGCCCCGGAGCGGCTCTTTCAGGTCG
>JAJFMS010000219.1 GCA_020696885.1 Armatimonadota bacterium
CCGGTAGTGAGATCGCGGGCCCAATACCCCATCTGCGCGATCCGAACGGCCTCGGCGAGCTTCGCTTCTTTGTCCCGCAGCAGGACTTCAGCGTTCTTGAAATCGTGGATGTCCGTGCAAGTGCCGAACCATCGGGCAACGGCGCCGTTAGCAGCCGGCTGGGGGAGCGCGCGGACCAGGAACCAGCGATACTCTCCGTCATGCCGGCGGAAGCGGCATTCGATCTCGTACGGCTCCCCGGTGGCGAGGGAGTGCCGCCACTTCTGACGAGTCAGGGTGCGGTCCTCCGGGTGGAGCGCCGCGTCCCAGCCGTGCCCATGCGCCCGGCTGCGGGAGAGACCGGTGTAAGCGTACCACTGGCTGTTGAAGTACTTGTGGAACCCATCCGGCCGCGCGGCCCAAACGATCTGGGGCATGGCGTCCGCAAGCTGGCGGAAGCGCTCCTCGCTTTCCTGAAGTGCCTGCTCGGCCCGCTTCCGGTCGGTGATGTCCCAGGCCATCCCTCCCACGCGGCGAGCCCCTTCGGCCCCCAGCGGGAACTTCAACACCAACCACGACCGCCACTCTCCGGTGGAAGGAAGCCGGCCGCTCTCCTCGAGCTGCTGCGGCCCGTGCACCAGGCAGCGCTGGTCGCTTTCCCGGAACGCCGCAGCTACCTCCGAGGGCCAGAAGTCGGCTTCGGACCGGCCCAACCAGTCCGCGGGCGCCGGATCAAACTGGCGACGCCAGGCCGCATTCACGTAGAGGAGGCGCCCGGCGTCATCTTTCACGAAGGCGGCTGCCGGGCAATTATCCATAAACGCCCGGAAGCGCTCCTCGCTCTCCCGCAGCGCAGCCCCAGCCCGCTTGCTTTCCGTGACATCCAGCAACGTTCCGATGAACCGCACCGGTCGCCGGTCGGCCCCGGCGCCCTCGAAGGCTACTCGACCTTCAGACGCTACCCAGCGCACGGCGCCATTCGGCTGCATCACCCGGTATTCAGTCCGGAACGCGCCGTCGCCCTGGGGAGCCAGTGCGGCCTGCCTGGCCGCAGCAATGCGTGGTCGATCGTCCGGATGGAGGCGACCGTAGTGGAGATCGAGACTCGGTGTTTCTTCCGGACCAACCCCCAGGATGGCACGCGCCCGGGCGTCCCAGCGCAACGTGCCGGACGTCAGGTCCCAGTCGTACGTGCCGAGTCCGGTAGCATCCATCGCGAGGCGGAGTCGCTCTTCACTAGTCCGGAGCGCCTCCTCGGCCTCGCGCCGCCCCGTGATATCCCGCGCCAGAACGATGCAGGCGCGTCGGCCGTCCACCAGGATGTGGTGGGCGGTGATGTCCACGTAAATGAGTGAGCCGTCCTTCTTCCGATGGCGCCAGGCTCCGCGAGCCTCCAGGCCCCCGGGGGAGCGTTCCAGCATGGCGAGCAGGCAGGGGATATCCTCCGGAGGACGTAGATCCAGGATGGTCATCCCGAGCAGCTCCTCCCGGGAGTATCCGTAAGTGTTCACGGCGGCGTCGTTGGCGGCCAGGTAGGAGAGCGTCTCCTCGTCATACACGAAGAGGGGGTCGGGAATGCAGTGGAGCAGCGTCCGGTAACGCTCCTCGCTGGCACGAAGCGCTTCCTCGGCCCGGCGTCTTTCCGTGATGTCCCGCCCGATCGCCTGCAGCTCGACCAGCTTACCCGCGGGGTCGAAGAAGCCCTGATTTACAAACTCCAGCCAGCGCGATTCGCCCTTAGAGTCGCGCAGGCGATTCTCGACGCGGACGATCGGGTTGGCGGGCGATAAGGTGGCTAGCGCGGCCTGCACCCGGGCCAGGTCGTCCGGATGAGCCACCTCCGAGCCGCGGAGGGTGGCAACCTCGCCGGGCGATTTGCCGACTAGCCGGCAGAAGGCCTGGTTGGCGAAGATGAACGAGCCGTCCGCGCGCACCCGGCAGACGGTTTCCGTTTGATCCTCCACCACCGCTCGGTACCGCTCCTCGCTGGCCTGCAGCGCTTCCTCAAAACGTTTCCGCTCCGTGATGTCGCGAGAGATGCCGATGAGGCCGATCACGTTGCCGTGCGCGTCCCGGTAGGGCGACTTGGTGGCGTGATAGACGCGAGTCGCTCCCGCCGCGGTCAACTCTTCCTCCGCGGACAGTAACTCCCCGGAGTCCATGATCTGTCGATCGCGCTCCATGACCAGCCGGGCGCTGTCTGCATCGAACAGTGCCGCATCGTCCCTGCCGAGGACCGCTTCCACCGGGCGGCCCACAAAGCGGGCAGCGGCCTGGTTGAACAGCAAGTACTTCCCAGCGCGATCCTTGACGAAGATGGCGTCCGTGGTATGGTTGGCAACCGCATGCAACAGGCTACTCGCGTGGGCCAGCTCGTCCGCTATCTGCCGCCGCTGCTCCTCGGCCTCGACCCGCTCGGTCACATCCCGGAAGTTCGCTACCACCCCGCGCACATCCGGATCGTCGAGCAGGTTGGTGTTGGTGGACTCCACGTACCGCCAGCTACCATCGGCCCGGCGGAACCTCGCAAGCCCCAGCGAGACTCCGCCGGGCCTGGCAATCAGCTCCGCCCAGTGCCCTGCGCTGGCCGAAAGGTCGTCCGGGTGGATCCAGGCATGCATGCGCTGGCCGATATATTCAGAAGCAGACCGACCGCCCATCGGCTCGCAAGCCGGGCTGGCGTAGACGATGGTCCCCTCCCGGTCGAGCACGACGCACGCGTTGTGGCTCTTTTCCACCAGGGTCCTGAAGCGCGCCCCAATGGCACGTTCCCGGTCTCGGGACGCCTCCGCGGCACGCAGGTCGCGGCGGAGGCGAGCGACCTCAAGCAGGCGCCGGACCCTGGAGCACAGCAACGGCAGGTGCTCGCTAACAAGGCAATCATCCAGGCTGCACTGCGTGAGCTGTGCCGCCAGCTCGTGGTGCTGCGGCGCGACGACCACCAGGAACGGCAGGTCCGGATTGCCGGCGCGGAGGTCTGCCAGCACGGCGGTGCTGAATTCGGGCAGGTGGGTGCAGAGGACCACCAGGCGCCATTCCCCCTCTGCGAGGGCCACTCGTACCGCCTCCGAACTGTTCACGCGCGCCGAGCTCACGGCGAAGCCACCCTCTGCAAGGGCCCGGAGAATCCGTTCGGCACTGGAGTCCGAGGGGTCCGCGACCAAAACGCGGAGAGGGAGCGATGTCATCAATTCCATTCCAATCGCGAGGTCTGTTCGCTCCACGGTTCACAGCGCCGCGGGTGGGTGCCCGCAGCGCTGTCGAGGACGCGGACCTCTTATTGCGGCGCGATGCTGACGCGGAGGCGTCGCTGAGGCCGTCAGTGGCTGGTCAACTACAAGATGGTCGGCTGGGTTGATAGGCCAAGTAGTCGGCAAACATGCCAACCGATGGCAACTAACCAGATCCTTAGCTGATTAGAAGCACCCCAGCAATGTACCAAGCGATGCATTACCACTACAGGTGCGTTGCGTAATTCGCGCGTCCGCGCACTTATGCGGAGAGTTTGGGGGAGTCCGGCATGCACTGGCGTAGGACCGGAGAGACGTTCCGCCGAAGTGGCTCCCGGCGAGCCCTGCGGGGAGGTCTGGGTGAGGCCACCCTTGCGACGGGAGGAGACCATGCTGGGCCTGGTGAGAGCACTATCCTGGGGAACGTTAGCGATGACCCTACTGGGGATCGCCGCCGTACTACCTGGCGGAGCCGATCCGACGCCGCCGGGGTTCCGGCCCACCCCCTGGTGCGGAGAGCGGGTACGCGAGGACCGCACCCTCGAAGGGATCCGGTGTGTGCTCAACCTGCCCGCACGCCTCGATCCGACCCGGCCGACCCGCCTGGTGGTCTACGCCACCCCGAACGGCAACTCACTCGAGGAGACGCTGGGCAGTGAGCGGACCACGGGCATGAGCTTCCGGTACGACATCCAGCACGCGGCGGCCCAGACGCGGCGCTGGCGGGAGTTGAACCTCCGTGAGAACGTGATCCTCGCCTGCGTGGAAGCGGACGGAAAGAGCTGGCCCGCCTGGCGCGCGAAGCACCCGGACAGCGGCGCGCTCATCCGGCAGTTCGTGGACGCCACGGTGGCGCGTGTGCCCGGCCGGGTCGACCGGATCACGCTGACCGGTCACAGCGGCGGCGGCAGCTTCATGTTCGGCTACCTCAACGGCGGGGAAGCGATCCCGGACCGCATCGACCGGATCGCCTTCCTGGACGCCAACTACTCCTACTCCGACAACGACCACGCCGCGAAGCTACTGAGCTGGCTGGGGCGAGCGCCGGACCACCGGCTGCTGGTGCTGGCCTACGACGATCGCCGCATCATGCTGGACGGCAAGCTGGTGGTGAGCCCCACCGGCGGCACGTACCGGGCGTCGCAGCGGATGCTGGATCGCTTCCGTAAGGAAGGCGCCGTGGAGGAGACCCACGACGGCCCGCGCACCACCTACCGGGCGGTGGGCGGCCGTGCGCTCTTCTGGGTACACGAGAACCCGGAGGACAAGATCCTCCACACCACGATGGTGGGGGACTGGAACGGCCTGCTCCACGTCACGACGGTCGACACGCCCGAAGCCGGCCGCTGGGGTAAGTTCGACCTGCCCCGCGCATATTCGCCCTGGGTGCAGCCGGCCGGAGCAGGGGAGCCGGACCCACAGCTCGGCCTGGCGCGCCCGGCGGCGGCCCGCGGCGGCGCCGAACTGCTGCAGGCAACCGAAGGTAAACCGGTGCTCGAACGCGAGCAGTCCCTCGCCGCGGAGCTGCTCTCGGGGAACGTGCCGCCTTACCTGCGCCGATTCGTGCCGATCCGTGTCACCCGCGCCGGCGTGTCCGGCCGGGAGCACACCGTGGAATACCAGGTGATGCCGGACTACCTCTCGGCAGGCAGCGACGAGGACTCGGCCCGCCTGCCGCTCACGCCGATGACGGCCCAGCGGATCGCGGACCTGTGGGATTGCAGCCTGCCCACGGCCCGGATGGTCGACGACATCTACCGTCAGGCCGCGGTGAAGCTGGAGCCGCGCCCCCTCACCCAGGCCCGTGAAGCGGCCAGCACCTTCCTGCAGCACCACCGGATCATCGAAGAGCAGCGTGCCGGAAAGCCGCTGGGGACGCTGGTCGCCGGGATCAAGAAGGACGTGGTGCTCACCAACCGCCTGCGCGAGAAGCCGGCGAAGGTGGCGATCTACGGCTGGCACAAGCTGGACGGCACGCCGATCCAGCCGCTGACCATCGTGCACAGGGACACCTACGTGGACTACAGCCACGGCATCCGGCTGGTGAAGCGCAGCGTAACGGTGGATGGGAAGCCGATGGACCTCCGAGACGTACTCCGCGACCCGGAGTTCGCGCCGTTGGTCAGCGACGAAGGGCCACTTACGTGTGTTAGCTACTCCGATCGCTGATGATAGGTGCTCACCAGGCAGTGCCCCCGGTTGATTGCCGGAGTCCCGACGGAAGTCGGGGAGCTCGATTGGCGTTCCCGGAACCCCGACTTCCGTCGGGACTCCGGCAACCGTGCGGAGGGCTAATCAGGACGCGGGGGGCGGGCATCGTCAGGCTAACGCCGCGCATCCAACCCGAAGAACTCCCGGCTCCAGTTTGGCGCTTCCACCAGCAGGCCCGACTCCGTGCGCCGACACTGGAGGGGACGCTCGTTTTCGTCCCGGAGATAGCGCTCCGGCATGATGCCCGAGGATACGAGCTCTTCCAGCGTGACCGGCAGCTCGCCATAGGCCAGACGGTAGGCGAAGGCGGCGCGGCCGATGCCCAGCCGGATGAAGTGCGCCTCGCCATCGCCTTTCACGGGGCGCTCGGCGGGAGGCGGCAGCCGGAGCAGGTTCAGCAGCTCCACCCACAGCTCGGTATTCGGCTCGCGGGCGGTGAAGCGGAGCTGGTGCGCTCCGGCCGAGAGCAGGTGGACGCCCAGACGCAGGTCGTGCTCGTCCGGCTCGGGGGAGCGAAGGGGGAGCTCCCCGGTCGGCGCGCCGTCGATCTCTACTCCAAAGCTGCCGCCGCGGGGGCCGGAGTGGGCGGTGATCCGGACCGCGTAGCTGCCCCCTTCCGCGACCGTGAACGGTAGGGTCAGGGTGCCGCCGGGCTCCGCGCCGGACCAGGCCAGCACCGGCCGGCCGCCGAAGAACCCTTCCGTGCGCACGGACACGGCGCCGCCCTCCGGCTGTGCGATGCGGAACGCGCGGACCAGGTGCTGTCGCTCCCAGGGTACGCAGCGCTCCGGCCATGCCGGCAGCGCTCCGAACCGCTTCGGCACTCCGGTCTGATACCAGAAGGCGATGCTGTTCAGAAAGTCCAGCCGCTCCAGGTACCAGGCGCTGACAT
>JAJFMS010000220.1 GCA_020696885.1 Armatimonadota bacterium
GAAACGGTTTACCCAGGTAGTAGTCGGCGCCGATCTCCAACCCCAGGGTAACCTCTTCCGCGTGGTCCTGGATCGTGAGCATCACCACCACGATGTCGCTTCGTGCCCTGCGGCGAGCACATAACCTCGTCCTATCTGGCGATGATCTCAAACTCCACGTTGCCGCCGATGCGAGCGCTCTGCCGCCCACCGTCCTGGTAATAGGGGGAGACGAGGGTGGCCTGGTACTTTCCCGGCGCCGGGTCGACCAGGGTCGGCTCCGACTCGTGACCTTTCCCGCCCTGTCCAAGCCAGAGACCCACGTAGGGGAGCTCTACGGTCGCACCGGGCTTGACCTCTTTGCTCATGATCGGGACGGTCCCGAGGAGCTCGGTCTCGCGCACCGGCTGGCGCTTGCCGTCGCGGGTGACCTCGATGCTCGGCCCCGCCCACCACCAGCCGCCCAGGTAGCGGAAGCGGACCGGTTGGACGGTGGTGTTTCGCACCACCAGCTCCAGCGGCACCCGCTGGCCCACGGCATACTGCCGCTGTTCGCCCGCGAGGCGCGCAGTGATCGACAGCCCTGCAATCTTCTGGGGACCGGGGCTGGCGTCTCCACCGGCTCGACCGGCTCCGGTGACGAGCAGTGCCGCTGCGAGGGCGATCAGGCAAGGGATCCGGGCCACGGTAACCTCCTTACAAGCGTGAGGGCGAAGTGCGCCTCACGCTTGTAGGATGCGTCCGCGGTGGGTCGGGTTACGGAGCGCCCGTCGTAGCGGAATTCACCACCAAGACACGAAGGCACGAAGCGGAGAGAAAGAAGAGAACCCTCTTCGTGCCCTTGTGTCTTGGTGGTGACTGATCGGCCCTCAGCTCTTCTTCGTGCGGGCGCCGTCCAGCCACTCGCGGAGGGTGGTGATCACCTGCGGATCGAACTCCCCGGCGCCGGGGCTAAGGCCCTGGCTCTCCGCCGGCGTGGCGGCCCGGTTGAAGCCGTGATCGATCCCGTCCAGCGCCCGGTAGACCGCGGTTCCGGGGTGCTCCCGGTTCACGATCTTCGCGATCAGCGCGTGGTCGTCGCCGCCGGAAACGAAGTCGCTCTTGCCCCACAGCGCCAGGACGCGGGCGTTCACGTTCGTCCAGTAGTCGCCGGGGCTGAGGTCGTTGAGCTGCTGGAAGAACGCGTAGTGCTTCCCAAACAGGTACTTCCCGTTGCCCACCTGCTCGTCCGCCACCGGCTTCAACTCCGGGTGCGCCGCCACGATCTCCGCCGGCGACTTCCGCTCCGCGAACAGGTAGTGGAAGAAGGCGTTGTAGTTCCGGGTGGCCCGGTCGATGTCCGCTTCCGGGACGCTGCGGAGCGCGAGCTGCCGCCGGAGGTTCTCTCCCAGGTATTCGTACCACGGCCTGGCCACCGTGCCGTAGACCACCACGCCGCGGACCGGGATCTCCGCGGCCAGGAGCGGTCCCATCACCCCGCCCATGCTGTGCCCGAAGATAAAGACGTTCTCGGGGTCCACGCCCGGGTCTTCCTTCAAGGCCTTGAGCGCCTGCCGGAAGCCGTCCAGCTCCGCTTTGAAGTCCGCCTCCTCACAGGGCGCGCCCTCGCTGTCCCCGCAGCCCGGCTTGTCCACGCGCATCGTCACGTAGCCCTGCTCCGTGAGGGAGTAGAGGATCCGCTGGTAGGAAGAGAGTGCGCCGGGGGCGTTGTCCACGGAGAAGCAGCCCAGGCCCTGCACCAGGAGCACGGCGGGGTGCCGGCCGGCTTTCCGTGGCCGCGTGACCAGGGTCCGCAGCCGCCCGCGCGGCGTGGTGACGGAGCCGTACGCCACCTCGAAGGCCTTGGGCCGCTCCCGGGGCCGCTCAAGCATCGGCACCTGCACGGTGAGCTTCTTGTCGCCGCGCAGCAGCTCCAGGCTGGTGGTATCCCCCACGGACTTCGCCGCCAGCAGCGAGAGGAGGTGGGGGACGCCGGTCAGCTCTTTCCCGTCCAGGGAGAGGATCACGTCGCCGGCGGTGAGGCCCAGCTTTTGTGCGCCGGTATCGGGGATCACCTCGCGGATGGCAACGCCCTTGCCGTCCGGGGTGGCAGCGGCCGCGATCCCCAGGGTAGGACGCCGGCGGAGCGGCTCCTGCGCGGCGGCGCCGCGCAGCGAGGCGAGACCCACGGCCACCAGCAGCGTTGCGGCGACCGTGCAGGCAGAGCGGTTGAAAGGTTGCATGGTGTGGTGCGGGATCGAGGGTCCGCGAGCGGACCGAAGGATGGAGAAAGGAAGGAGAAGGAAGGAGTAAGGATGGAGACCGGAACGGGGCAGGCCGTTATCCTGGCAGTCCCAGTCCGGTGAGACGCCGGACGTTCCTTCGCGCGGGCCGGTCGACCGGGCTCGGTGGCGACGGGAACGCTTCGGCGTGGGGTTCGACCCGCAGCAAGGGTGCGGGATCGTGATTGATTTGAGGGAGAGGTGCGGAGGAGCGCGCCACCGCAGTTGCCTCGTCCGGCTCGCCGGAAGCCGTCACCGGCACCTCGGGGTGTGAAGCGAGCGAGATGGCGATCAGCACCGCCGTGCCGCCGGTAAGGCAGATCAGCGACTTCATCGGCAAACCTCCTGCGGCGTACGGCTCAGTACCGGTTCGGCAGCCAGCCCGTCGAGCTGCTCCAGCATCATCTGATAGCCCGGGACGGAGGGGCTGTAGCACCGGGTCAGCAGCGCCACGCCTTCCCGGAGGTCGTGCGGCACCTCGGGTCCGGGTGGAGGCGCGTCCCGGTGCAGCATCCGCCCGAAGACGGCGCGGAGATCGTCTCCCGAGACGCCGCGCTCCAACTGCATCAGCGTCTCGGTGAGCAGGAACTCGGCGACGAGGGAGGTGTGCACGATCCAGGCCAGGTACACGCTGCTGGTCCAGACGGACTGCACCACCGCGCCGGCATCCACCGTCAGCGAAGCGATGAGCAACTCGGCGCCGTCCGCGTTCACGATCATCCACTGCCCCGGATAGCGGCGCATCAGCTCCTCGCCGCGGGGGTTCAGCAGCACCCGGGCGCCGGTTACCTCCGCAGGTACGTAGCTCTTCACCGCCACCGTCACGCCGCGCTCGGCGGCTCGCTCCAGCTCGGGGCGCAGCTCCGCAAGGAGGAGCGGGAACACGTCGATCAGCAGCACGCTCCGGCTGCGCTGGATCATCGCCCGGCATCGCTCCAGCACCTGGTCTCGGGTGGTGAGGCGGTAGACCCGGTCATCCAGGGGCGCCGTCCGCACCCGCGACAGCTCCTGGGCGGCGCGCGCTTTCCGGTCGGCGAAGGTGCGCTCCAACCGGGCCAGCACCTCGCCCGGCGGGACGGCACGGTAGTGGCGGGTGGAGCTCTCGTCCAGCAGGATCGCGCCCTTGTTCTGGAGGGTCTCGATCGCCTTGTAGGTGTTGGCAACCGCCTTCCCGAGCGCTTGCGCCACCCGGTAGCCGGTAGCCGGCGACTCCTGGACCAGGAAGGCGTAGATCTCCGCCTCGAGATGCGTGAATCCGAGCTCCACTAGTGCCTCGATACAACTTTCCGTGGCCATGAATTGTCCGGGATCGCTCTCGCGAGAGGGTTAGTAGCTGCGAGAAGTAATACTCTCTTCTGCTACTACTAGCGGAGTTCCTTTAGCGTAGCCGTAGCTTTTTTTCGCCCCGGCCTCGCGCTGTTTCACGTCTACCCGGCGGGTCGGGGAGGCGAACCCCGAATAGGGGGAGTAGTGGAGTGATGGAGTATGGGAGTAATGGGGAGCAGAGCGGCCTTACGGCCGCTTGCTTTCACCACTCCACCACTCCGCGCCCGCCGAAGCTAAGATGAGGAGGTGGCCGGCTCCCGGCCGCGCTGCCAGATCGACTTGCCGCACGGTGGCGGTTCGAGTAGGTGCATGAGAGCAACCCAGCGGGATGTGGCCCGGGAAGCCGGCGTTTCCCAGACGATTGTGTCCGACGTGCTCCAGGGGCGGGCGCGCGGGCGGGTGAGCGCGGAGACGCGCCAGCGGATCCTGGAGGCGGCGGAGAAGCTGGCCTACCGGCCGAACTTCACGGCCCAGGCGCTGCGGCTGGGGCAGTCGCGGCAGGTGGCGTTCGTCACCAGCCGGACGGACATCGATCAATTCTCGGCCCTCTCGGAAGAGCTGTTGGGCGGGATCGCCGCCGCGTTCGTGGAGAAGCGGTACCGCATCGTCATCGAGGTGGCGGACACCTACGCGGCGATCCCGGAGCGCCTGCGCGAGCTGGCGGCGAGCGGGAGCTGTGATGGGGGAATCGTGCGGGTGTTGGAAGATCCGGAGGGGCTCTGGCCTGCGCTGCGGGCGTTGAGCCTGCCGCTGGTGGTGATCGGCCAGTGCCCGGACCCGGAGCTGCTAAGCCTTGCGCACGACGTGCCGGGGATCATCCGCACCGCCCAGGAGCTGCTGGCGAACGGGGGGCACGCCCGGATCGGGCTGCTGGCGGGGAAGCGGCGTAGCCAGTACTTCCGCCTGGTGGAGGTCGCCTGGCGGGAGGGGCTGGAGCAGCGGGGGCTCAGCACGGAGTGGACCGCCGACGCGGCGGGACGCGAGGATGCCGAGGCGTTGGCCGACCGCTGGCTGGACGATCCGGAGGGCCCACGCGCCATCGTGTGCCTGAACGAGCGGTCCGCGCTAGGAGCCACGCGCGCAATCATCCGCCGCGGCCTGCGGTTGGGGCCGGACGTGGAGCTAGTGGTGATCGGCAGCACCGCGCATGGCTGGCTGTACGAGCCGGGAACGCTGTTCTTCGGCACGGATCTGGCCGGAGTAGGGCGGCGCGCGGCGGAGCGGCTCCTCCAGGCCTTCGAGGGGCACCCCGCTACCGGCCCGATCCGCTTGCTGCCGAGCTGGACGCGCCTGTAGCGGGGTGGTGTGGGGATGGCGCGAGGCATCCAGCCCCCAAAGCATGTCATCCTGGAGCGGAGCGAAGGATCTCGACCTCGCACGTACGCCGGTTCCGGACCACCACGCTCCGAGCGAGATCCTTCGCTTCGCTCCAGGATGACCGCGTACGGGAGCGACGGCGTACGGACCAAGCACCGCCCCGATGCGAGCGGCGGGCGAAGTAACAGCACTCGCTAAAATAGCTCGATCGTGGGATTACGGTACCAGATCTCCGCGCCTTCGGACTGCAGGTTGATGCGCCCCTTCGTCTCGCTCGCGTTCTTGCCCACGAAGTTGCACTTGCCGTTCACCCAGTGCTCCACGCGGCTGCCGCGGCAGATCACGGTGACGGTGTTCCACTCCCCGGTGGGCTTCTCGTAGTCCGCGAACTTGACCACGCGACCGCCGACGTACCGCTTACCCAGCACTTCCAGGCTCGGCTTGGACCCGTCCGCGCCGGCCGTCAGCCACATGTCGCCGGTGTCCCCTTCCTGGATCTGGCACTCCAGGGACTTGTTCCAGACCTTGTCTTCCCCCACGCAGTGGTAGAGGATCCCCGCGTCCCGGGGCGCGTTCTCCAGCGGCGGCCATTTCTTCGTGCCCCACTTGAACTCCACGGTGAAGCGGTAGTTCTCATAGTCCCGGTCCGTGCTGATGAAGGCGAACTTGTGGCCACTGGCGTGGAACGCCCCGTCCTCGATCTTGAAGACGCCGGTGGAGTCCTTGTTCCGTCCCTCTCCGGGGATGAACGTGTACCAGTTCGTCATCGTCTTCCCGTCGAACAGGCGCCGGACCCGGCCCTTCTCCTGCGCGCCGGCGGAGCCGAAGCCGAGGGCGAGACCCGCAAGCGCGGCCGTCGAGACGCCGACGGCGATCCTGACCATCCACGGTTTCATCACCAACCCTCCCAACGTTCGTTCGTGACTGTGCGAACAGATACGCCCGGTGGCGCGGGGAATCATCCTCGATGTTCGGTGTTCGGTGTTCGGTGTTTGGGACTTCAACGGTCGTTCGGCTCTGGGGTGTAAACCGGCCGGCTGGGCCTGCATCCTCGACCGCCAGGTTTTCGAGGGAGCTAGCCCCTTCGAACACCGAACACCGAACACCGCCCGTAAGGGCTTCCCTACTCCGGATGCCGCGAGGGATGTGGAACAATCGCCTGGGGTGCCGGAGCAATGCCGGTGGGACGTCCAGCATAAGCGCGGCAGGGCTTCGCGGGAGCAACGACTAACGTGTCTCCGTCGAGCTGCGTGACGTCCGACCCGGTCTCGGGGTGAGGGACACCTTCGAGCCTCTTTGAGGCCGCATTTCGAAGGTGAAACGCGCTTCTGCCGGCACCGATCAAAACGAAACAACGCACATCGCACAGAGGTAACGTCATGCAGTTCATCGAGATTTTGCAGAAGTGTATCGGCCA
>JAJFMS010000221.1 GCA_020696885.1 Armatimonadota bacterium
CCTCCGCCCCACTCCGAGCGCACCCCTCCGGAGCTCCGGATGGTGCCGATCCCGCCGGATGTGGAGGTGGCGATCTCGCTGCAGAGTGCCGAAGTGGGCGCGGCCCTGCGGTTCTACCCGGACGGGCGCGCGGACGCCGGCACGATCCGCTTCGAGCACGAGAACCGCGAGCCGGTACTGCTGGAGGTCAACCCGCGCACCGGACGCCTCCGCATGGTGGAGGCGCAGCCATGAGGCGTCGTCGCGGCATCACGATGGTCGAGGTGGTGGTCGCCATCGCCCTGCTGGGCGTCGGCATCGCCGCCTGCACCGCCTGCATCGGCACCGCCACCCAGGCTTCCGGCCAGGCGGAGCAGCTCACGGCGGTCCAGCTCCTGGCCCGGGAGAAGCTCGCCGAGCTGGACCTCCAGGGCGCCGAGGAAGGCCAGGCGAACGGCGATTTCGGGGCGGAGCGCCCCGGCTACGCCTGGCAGACCCTCACCGCTGCCGCGGACGTGAGCGGGCTACTCCAGGTCCGCCTGCGCGTGCTCTGGGGTACCCCGGAGCAGCCGCGCTCCGTGGAGTACGTTACCTTTGTGCGGAGGCGCTCATGATCCGCCGCACTCCCACCCACCGGCGCCCTCGCGGCTTTACCCTCCTGGAGGTGCTGCTGTCATTGCTCCTGGTGGGCGTCCTGACGGCCGGCGTCGGGCTGGCGATCCGCACCGGCCTGGACGCGTCCGACCGCATCCGCGAGCGGACCGAGATCCACGCCGAGGGGCGGGGCGCCATGGACCTCCTGACGGCGGACCTCAGCGCCGCCTTCCTCTCCGGGGCCAACCCGGAGGAGACCCTCTTCTCCGGGCAGGCGGCCGAGGCCTCGGAGCGCTGGGAGCCGTTCCTCCGGTTTACTACCCTCAACTTCCGCCACAGCGCCGGGGCGGCCGCCGCGGAGCAGGAAGCACGTTCCGATGCCCTGCATGTGGAGTATGCCCTCCAGCCGGGCGCGGGCGGCCTGCCGGTACTCATGCGCCGGGAGCGTTGGCTCACCGAACCCGGCGAAGGCGAGACCGCCATCGCCTGCGAGCGCGTCACCGGGCTGCAGCTTCGCTACCTCGGTGACGGCGATTACCAGGACGTCTGGTCCGCCGACCCGGAGAGCGACCCGCCCGTCAAAGTGGAAGAGGGGACGGACGTGCCTACGCCCACCTCGCGCACCCTGCCGCGCGCCGTGGAGGTCACCCTCCTGATCGCCCCGCGGGGAGACCGGGAGAACGACAAGCCTCGCGCTTACAAGACCCTGATCCGGGTGGGCGCGGACGGCGTCGCGCCGTTCGAGACGGAAGTCACCCCGGCTCAGCAGAGCGGGGGCAGCCCCGGTTCGGGCGGCAGCCCGGGAGGAGGCCCCGGTGGCTAGATCTCATCGCGGCCAGGCGCTCATTATCGCGATCCTTGCCCTGGTAGTGCTCACCGTCGCCGCCGTGTCGCTCTCCACCACGGCCCGCCTCGAGGTCCGTGCGGCGCGTCGCGGCGTGGACGAGGTCCAGCGCGAGGCCGCCCTCCGGGGCGCCGTGAACCGGGGCCTCGCGCTGCTGGAGCAGGGCCGCTCCGACCCGGACACGCTGCTCACCAACCTACGCCAGTACTCCGAGCTGAAATGGACGCCGTTCGCCACGGAGCCGGATGGTAGCCCCGCCCGGCTGGAGATGGCGCTGCAGCTTCAGGACGCCTCCGCGCGGATCGATCTGAACAGCGCCGACTCCACCCAGTTGGAGAAGGTCCCCGGCATGGACGAGCGCACCGCCGGCTCCATCCTGGGCTGGCGAGACGAGGAGAGCAAGGACGACTACAAGAAGGGCCCCCGCCCGTACGAGGTGAAGCGCCGCCCCTACGACACCCTGGAAGAGCTGCTGCTGGTCCACGACGTGAAGACCGGCCCGTTCTTCGGCGCGCCTACCGTGCGCGAGACGACCGGCCTGCCCGCTCCCCCGGTGAGCGAATGGCTGACCACTCTCTCGGGTGAGAACAACACGGACGCCGGCGGCAATACCCGCCCGAACGTGAACGACGCGAGCATCCAGGACCTGATGGAGGCGGCCAACCGGTACGAGCCCACCGTGGAAGCCCAGCAGATCGAGAACCTGGTCGCCAAGGTGCACCAGCGCCAATCGCAGTCTTCCCAACCGTTCCGCACGGTCTCGGAAGCGCTGCGCGAAGGCGATATCTCGGATCGCTTCTGGGGCACGCTGCTGGACGCGTGGACCGTGGACCGACGCTCTTTCCTGCCCGGACGCGTCAATGTAAATACCGCCTCTCCGGCCGTGCTGTCGAGCCTCTCCGGGATGAGCCGGGAGATCGTGCAGAAGATCGTGGAGCGCCGCGACGAGAAGGGAGAGGCGCTCACGTGGACCGACCTGGTGCGCCTGGTGCCCAACGCGGAGCGGAAGCAGGACGGCGGAGAGCAGCCGCCGCAAGGCCAGCAACAGCAGCAACAGCAGCAATCCGGCCCCGGCCTGGACCAGTTCGAGCGCCTGATCTCCATGCGCTCGGCGGTCTACCGGGTGCGCTGTCTCATCCGGGAGCCTGGCTCCACTCGCACCGACGCGGTGTCCGCGCTGGTGTACTGGCCCGCGGACTCCAGTGCGGAGGCAAAGATCGTGCAATGGCGGCGACCGGACCGCTACCCGGGCTGGACGGCGTGGTACCGGCCCCTGAGGGAAGATGAGGAATCACTCCGTGATCGGTAAAGCAACTGCCAGGCGCGGCGACCACGCGCGCTCCGAGATCGTGGTCGCTTCCATCTCCGGCAGCGAAGCCCGGGTGGTGGAGGCGTCCCGCCGCGGCTCCGAGGTGATCGTTCACCGCTGGGGGACCGCGGAGGCCGCCGCCGGCGACGAAGGGCGGGCGAAGGCGATTGTCCAGGCGCTGGAGAAAGCCGGCATCCGGGAGCGGCGGATCGTGCTCTGCCTCTCCGCGCGGGCCGTGGTGATCCGCCGCGTGGAGCTGCCGCCCGCGGCGCCGGACCAGCTCGAACAACTCGTGGCGTACGAAGCGCAGCGCCACCTGCCGCTGCCGGTGGACCAGCTCGCTACCGGCTATCACGTGCTGGAGACTCCCGGCGCCGCCTCCGGAAAGCCCGGCGGCGCGCCGGGGATCGACGTGCTGCTGGCGGTCACCCGCAAGGCGGAGCTGGCCCGGCTGGAGCGAGCGCTCATCGCGGCGGGCCTGCGCGTGGAAGGCTACGCCGTGGCGCCGCTCGCCGTGACGGATGCCTGGCTGCCGGAAGTGGAGCCGGCGATGAACGGCACTCCCTGGCTGCTGGTGGCGCCGGACGAAAACGGCATGGTAGCCCAGGCGATCCACCGCGGCAGCCCGATCTTCACGCGCTTTCTGCCCGGTAACGACGGGGGCTGGCGGGCCGATCTCCGGCGGACGCTGGCCGCGCACGCCGTTCAATACCCGGACTCCGCCATCCGGCAGGTGGCCCTGGCCGGCGGCGAGGACGCGGACCTGCTGGCGCAGGCCACCGGCCTCCCGGCCCGCTCCTACGGATCTGCCGGGAGCGCCCCCGGCTGCTCTGAGTTGCCGCCGGATTGGGGCGCGCTCGCCGGCGCCGTGCGGCAGTGGCTGGGTGCGGGCCGCTACCCGCTGCGGATCGACGCCCAGGGCCGCACCGAGGCGGCGCAGACCCAGAGCCGCTCCCGGGCGCTACTCGGGGCCGCGGCCGCCCTGGCCCTGGCCGTGGTGCTGGGCACCTGGCAGTTCGACCGGATGCGCGCGGGCAGTGCCGGTATCGAGGAGGCCTCCCGGCTGAACCAGCAGGCCGCCGACGATCGGAAGCTCCTTACCGCGCTGGTGAAGCAGCGGGAGAAACTCCGCAACCAGTGGGAGGCGATTGGCGGCGCGCAGGCGGCCTCCGCGGACGAGCCGCTGGAGCTGCTCCGGAAAGCGGCGGCCATCGCGCCTCCGGGGGTCTGGCTCACCGAGATGTCGTTCGAGCGCGGTCAGCCGCTCCGCCTCCAGGGCACCGCTCGCGATGCCGCGCAGGTGAACAAGTGGCTGCGCTCCCTGGAGCGGGTCGGCGAATTCCGCGCCGTGGAGCTCGGCTTCCTGCGCAGCGCCAACGTGGCGGACACCCCGGTTACCCAGTTCCGGATCGATTGCACCGTCTCCAACCCGGCCGCCGCCGGGGGCGGAACCGGGCGCGCAGGCCAGGAGGTGTCCCGATGAAGCAGCTTTCGAATCGCGAGCGGATCCTGGTGGGGGTGGCCTTGCTCGTCGCCGCGTTCATCGTGGTGGACGGGCTGCGCTCCCCCACCGGCGGGAGCCGGGCGCTGACCGCAGCCCGGAAAAAGCAGCAGCAGAGCCAGCAAGAGCTGGAGCGAGTGAAGACCGAGATCGCGGACCTGCAGCGGCAGATCGACGGCCGCCTGGCCGGCGGCACCCAGCAGGCGCTGGTGCAGGAGATGGTGCTGGCGGCCCAGTCCGCGGCCCGCTCCGCGCACGTCCAGTTGGACGACGTGAAGCCCTCCGACGCCGATAACCTGGCCGGAGTCAGCCGCGTGCCGGTGCAGATCCGCCTTTCCGCGCGCTTCCCGGAGGCGGCGCGCTTCCTGTACGAGCTGGAGCGAGGCCCGGACGGATATCACGTGGACCAGGTACGACTGAACGCCACCGATCCCCAGAGCGATCAGCTCGACGTGGAGCTGCGGATGGTGGCCTATGTTGCGGGAGAGAAGGAGAAGAGGGATGCCGCGAAGAGTTGATCGCCCGCTCATTACGGGTCTTCTGGGCCTGGGCTCGCTAGCCCTCGCCCTGAGCTGTCTGCCGGACGCGCAGTCAGCCGCAAAAATGCCGGACGCTTCGGCCGCCGCGGCCACCACGACGTCTGCCGCCGAAAGCGCTGCGGATACACGCCGCACGGGCGCGAGTTCCCCCGCTCCGGCGTCGTTCGACCGGTACCGGCGTCTCCTGGAGCTGAACCCGTTCTCCCCGCGGCTCCCCAAGAAGGTGGCGCCGCCCGTGATCACGCCGGTCAACCCGCCGCCGGTGATCCCGCCCGTCGGCCCGGGCGGTGAGAAGCCGGCCGAGGTGAAGAAGCCGGACGCACCGCCCGCCCCGCCCGCGGTCCCTGCGCCGCCCGACCCGCTTAAAGATTGGGTCTACAGCGGCACCGTAGCCATCGGCGGCGACGTCTACGCCGTGGTGGAGAACAAGGCCAACAAGCAGGGTCGCTACGTGAAGGTCGGCGACGACTTCGAAGGCGCCACCGTGGACCAGGTGGCACAGAGCGACCTGGTGATCACCCTGAACGGACAGTCCCGCACCCTCCCCAAGTCCACCGCCTTCAACGTCACGCCGCTAAACGGCGCCGGCGGCGCCGCCCCGGGTGGTGGGCCCGGTGCTCCCGGCCCGGGTGGGCCCGGTGCTCCCGGCGCTCCTGGAGGCAAGCCGGGCGGGCCGGCACCGGCCGGTGCGCCGGCGGGCCTTCCGGCGGGAGCACGGCCGGCGACTCGCATGAGCGCGCCGGTGATGATGGAGCTGTCCGCTCCCGTTCCGTTCGTGAAGTAACGAGGACTTTCCGATGAAGCGATCCCAGCGACGAAATACCTCCCGCCTCCGCCGCTGCACCGGCGTCCTCCTGGCCAGCCAGACCGTCTGGAGCGCCTGTGCCGGCGTCGCGGCAGCGGAGCCCAAGCCCGCTCCGACCACTAAACCCACGGCGTCTAATCCGGCCGCGCCCGTCGAGAAGCCCACCGCGAAGCCGGCGACCAAGCCTGCTGCGAAGCCGGCCGCAAAACCGGCCGCCGCGGACACCACAGCCAATCCCGGCAAGAAGCCGACCCTCCCCGGCACCCAGCCGCCGGCGCACCTCATCCCGGCCGGCGCGGTAAAGAAGCCCGTGCCCGGGGCGCCTGCTCCCGCGGCCGCTATCCCCGGGGCGCCGGCGGCGGTCCCCGGGGCTCCCGCCGTGCCTCCCGGTACGGTGGTGATCCGCCCGGCCGCGCCCAGCGCCCCCGCCGGCATGATCCGCCTGGACTTCCGCAGCACGAACATCGACACGGTGCTCCAGGCCTACGCGATGGCGTTCAAGTGGACCATCGTGAAGGACCCCGCCTGCTCCGGCGAGGTCACGGTCATCGAGACCCAGCCAATGGACCAGAAGCGGGCGATGTCCATCCTGGCTGCGCTGCTGGAGGTCCGCGGGTTCACCGCCAACCTGGACAACGGCATCCTGAAGGTGATGTCGCTGAAGCGGGCTGTTACCTCCTCCACTACCGTCAAGGTGGCCAACGCCACGGACATGACGGACGCCAG
>JAJFMS010000222.1 GCA_020696885.1 Armatimonadota bacterium
TACCCCCTGGCGTCCGAGCCCGCACGGTAAATCAGGCGCTGGCAGGAAGGCCGGCTATCCTACCGCTCAGCATGTTCGACAGAAGCACGTTGATTGCAGCCACCGGCAAGGTGACCACTTTCTCCATGCGCGATGGGCAGAAGGTGATTACATTCTCCTGGAAGGACGTTGCAGCCGGGAAAGGGCATGTAGTGCTGCATCGCACCAACACGCCGGACGGAAGTCTTGGACTCAAGGTCTCCATCCGCACCGGCAGCCCCACACACGATCCCGATAGGACCGCCGGCCCGACATCGGATCTGATCCATCGAGGTGACGTACAACGGACGCGCAGTGCTGCAACGCAGCTAGCTTCGAGGAGTGGGGGCAATACTAACGGCGGTGCGCCAGCCTCTAGACCAAACCACCAGAGTGGAGATCGCCGGATTGCCATTATTCACAATCGGAAGCTGGAAAAGAACGCGTTGCCCCTGGACGACGTTTTGAAACAGCTCGCGGAACAGGGGAACCTGGCGGTGCTGGCAAGGTGGCCGCGCGATTTCGCACCGGCGCGACAGCGACTCCCGGCTGCGCTGGCCGACGTTTCCGTGGAGGAAGCCACCCGGCGCATCGAAGGCTATTACCACCTGCGAGCCACTGCGAAGGAGCAGGTCATCCGGTTTACGGTCGCCTCTCGCGGCAGTGCGTTGGATAGGTGAGTAGGGCCAGGAAAGACGAGTAGAAAGAGAGAGTGCCGGGAGTGTCTTCCCGAGGTCTGCACGGAGCGTCGCACAGGGCATCACGGGGGCCTGACCCAATGCCAAGCACTGCGAGGGAACTTCATGAGGTCCGATGCCTGCCGTCTCGCGTGGTTGTTTTTAGCGCATCCTGTGAGACCCTGTAATCCTGTCTAAACCTCTCCCCTTTTCGCGCTGTTTCGCGCCTGCCCTCGGCTGCCTTTGTCGGGGTGTTTCGCGGGCAATCACCTCTCTCGGCCTATCGTGCGCGGCGGTGGAGTCTGTTGGGTGAGTACGGCGGCCGTCTTGCCGTAGCGATCATGGAGGTCCGGGTCCGCGCCGCGGCTGAGGAGGAGCTCCACCAGGGCGGAGTGACCGCGCAGGGCAGTCCACATCAGCGGCGTCGTCGCGTGCTGCTCGTCGGGGAGGTCCACGGCAGCTCCGGCATCGAGGAGTAACTCCGCGACTTCGAGGCTCCCTTCGCGTGCGGCGGCGATCAGGGCGGTGTCTCCCTGCCAGTCCCGGCCGTCCACCGGCACCCGGAAGTCGAGAAGCCGCGTCACGAGCCGGCCGTCACTCCGGCGAGCGGCGGTCACCAGGTCGTTCGCCCCGGGAGCCCGCTCGCCTTCCACCAGCCGGTCCGTGGTGAGCACCGACCCGTCGCTCCGGCGATGCACCTGGGCGCAGAGGCTGCCCCGGTGCTCGTTCACCACCGTCAGCGCCTCGTGGGTGCTCATCCCGGACAGGTTGAACACCGGGATCTCACACGCCTGGCAGAAGCGAGACTTTGCGTCGCCGTCCAGCTCTTCCCACCGCTTCGCGCAGGGGTAGACCAGGCGGAGCTGCTCGAGCTGGGGTTCACCTTCGTCCGACATCCGGCGCCTCCTGACCCGCGTGACTTCACCGCTGCGGCCGTTACGCTGCGGGCTCCGGAGCCCTGGGGCCGAGAATGAGAACGAGAATGAGAATGATTCCGGACGCAGGTGCGCAGGTCGAGTTAGGATCGGAGCACCGGCCTGGGACGTGGGATGACTGCTTTGCTACGTTCCTGGTGCCTGGCTCCTACCCGAACACCGAACACCTGAACACCGGAACACCGCCCGCCAGGGCCTCTACGGCATTCTAGCGACGAAGCCGATCATCAGCACGAAGTGGCAGGCGCTGCCGCCGAGGACGAACAGGTGCCACAGCTCATGGGAGCTGAACTTGCCGGGCCAGAGACGCGGCCGCTGCGTGGCGAACACGCCGGCGCCGATGGTATATACGATGCCTCCCGCGAACAGCCAGCCCATCGCTCCATCGGGAAGTGCGGCGCCGAGCGGCTTGAGCGCCACGGTGCAGAGCCAGCCCATCACCAGGTAGAGCACCACGGGCACCCACTCCGGCGATTTGCGCCAGGCGATCCGCAGCACGATGCCTACCAGCGCGATCGTCCACACCACGCTTAGCAGACTCCAGCCCCATGGCCCGCGTAGCGGTACCAGGCAGAGCGGCGTGTACGTGCCCGCGATGAGCAGGTAGATCGCCACCTGGTCGAACACCAGGAGCTGCTCCACGCGGCGCGGCGTGACCGGCAGCGAATGGTACAGCGTGCTGGCCAGGTACAGGATCACCAGGCTGGCGCCGTAGATGGCGAAGCTGGTAAGGTGCCACGGCTTACCGATAGACACCGCTATCAAGAACAACAGGCCGGCGATGGAGAGCAGGACGCCGGCCATGTGGGAGAGCCCGTTGAACGGCTCCCGCACGCGGCAGTATTGAAGGGCCCGCCGGCAGCCGGCGGACGCGTTGTTCAAGGAATTATTCATAGTGCCCCCGTGAAGCGTTGGGAGGAACCCCGGAGCGCCACATGGCGGCGGGCTGGCGCGTGGCCAGATAGGTGGGAGATCGATGCCCGGTGAGGCGAGTCGGTCTCGACTCAAAGGTCCCCAATCAGAGGGCTCGTTGAAACAACTCCCACAGTTGCCGACCGGGGTGGGGGCGAGTTGCCTCGTTCCCGGTTCTGGTGTATATCGAACACCCTGCCGGTAAAGGCTTGCTGTCTCATCGCTGCTCCTTCCGCTCCCCCGGCCGCGGCCGTGCGAGGAGAGAATCGGCTCATGCCCCGAGCCCGGGCACCCGCTAGCTGCGGGTGATAGCGAGGCCAGAAGGGGTCGTCCGGTGGCAGAAAGCAACAAAAAGCCCTTCCCCAGGTGCCGGTAAGGCACTATCGGGGCGGGCGGGCTTCCGAGACGGTAATGCGGTACGAACTCGATCTGAACTTGTCGGTTAGATATTACCCCAAATTCGAGCTGAAAGCAATCACACAATCGAACGCGCGGCAGGCTGCTCTCCGGGCTGCAGCTATTTCGGCGGCTTCGGATCGCCTTCCTTTGCAGCGGGGGGCGCCGGCGCGGCGGGCAGCATGTTCCGGATCCCCGCGATGCGCCAGCCCTTGCCCTCGCGGGTGAGCATCAGCGTGGTCCACATATCCCGGCTCGTACCGGCCGCCAGCCCGGTCTGCCGGTACACCCCGTCCGCTACGGCGACGGTAGGCGCCAGGAAGCGAACCGTCTTCACCTCGATCGTCCGCGTGCCGCCGGAGCGCTTCGACGACTGGAGCATCCCGGCCACCAGCTCTTCCCGCCCGCGGCGCCAGACTCCGTCCGAGACCAGTTGGTCCGCGTCCCGAGTGAACAGCGCCTCAATCGCCCTGGGGTCCTGCGCTTCGCGAGCCGCGACATACCGCTGGACCATCTCGCGCACGGCCGCCTCCTCCGTAGCCCTGGACTTCGTGCTCTCGGCCCGCAGTGGGAGACTTGTAGCCAGCCCCACCGTGGCGGCACCAGCGGCAATCCAGAAGCAAAGAGGTAAGGCGCGCATCGTTCGATCCTTTCGGGCAGAGGTGCTCAAGCGTTCTGGCCCCGCGTTCGCGTTCCCTGCCTGATAGGGCTCACACCCGCCGGGTGGGACGCCGGAGGCCCCACCCGTCCTCCGCTCCTTGGCTAGAAGGCTGGAGGCGGAGAAGTCAGCCTACGTGAGTCAAGTTTAGGCTCCGCGAAAGAACAGAACCCCCGGCGCCGGGGCGGCGCCCCGTGTGAGCCCCCAGAGGGGGGCTGGCTCGACGGCGGCTGCCCCCACCCGTGATCCGCCTGCGGACGACGATCCGTACCTCCAGGCGCGGATACCTGCTTTTGAGCACGGTTGCCGGAGCCGCCCGTTAGTTCCGACCGTTTTTGTCGGGACGTGAAAGGGCGAGCGCAGGCCCCTCGTCGCGGGAGGAGGGTGGAGGCTGCCGACTAGGGCCGGGGGGATCCCGGGTGACGGTGGCCGTCCCCGATGAGAAACACGCCTCGTCAGTCTGCGGCAGCGCCTCGCTAGTGCTGCGGCATGATCACCGTATCGATCACGTGGATCACGCCGTTGGAGCAGGCGATGTCGGTCTTCACCACCGTGGCGTCGTCGACCTTGACCTTCCCGCCAGCCACCCGGATCTTGACCTCGCTCCCCTCCACCGTCTTCGCGCTGTTCAGCTTGACCACGTCCGCGGCCATCACCTTGCCGGAGACCACGTGATAGGTGAGCACCGCGGTGAGCGCCTTCTTGTCCGCGAGGAGCGCCTCGAGCTTCGCCTTCGGGATCTTGGCGAACGCGGCGTCCGTAGGCGCGAAGACCGTGAACGGTCCCTTACCCTTCAGCGTCGAGACCAGGCCGGCTTCCTTCACGGCCGTGACCAGCGTCTTAAAGCTCCCGGCGGCTACTGCCGTATCCACGATGTCCTGATGGTCGGCGGCCCGGGAAGTCGTCGCTCCCCCCGCCAGGCAGAAGGCCGCCGCGGCGGCGCACAGCAGTCCGGCAACCGTGTTCGTCTTCAACATAGTTCTGTCTCCACTCGCCGGGGGCCGCTTCGGACCGCGGCACATCCCGTGGTTCTTCTTACACGCCGGCCGCTCGAAGCGATACTTAAATATCACGAATACGTGATGTATTTTGCGGCAGGCGAGGTTTCAGCGGACCGGGCCAGGCGGGAGAAGGGGGAGAGGAACGCCTACCATGAGTGACACCGCGCGCCGCCGGAGCGCATCTAGAGAAGAACGCCACCTCCGGCGATTGGACCGCGCGGAGGCGATGTGGCTGGTGGTCGCGCCGATCGTCGGGCGGTTTACCCTGGCGGTGCTCGCGGCGATCGTGGCGATGTACTTCTTCATCCAGCTCGCCCACGAGATGCGGCAAGGAGAGACCCGGCACTTCGACGTGGCGGTCCTCACGTTCTTACGCGAGCACCGCAACCCGGTGCTCTTCCAGGTGATGAGCTGGGTCTCGTGGCTCGGCAGCGCGCACGCCCAGCCAGTCTGCTACGCGCTCTGCATCCTCGGGCTGATTGCGGCGCGGCGGTTCTGGCCGGACGGCCTCACGATGCTGGTGGCTGGGGCCGGCGGCGGGGTGTTGATGTGGGGCCTCAAGCGCCTCTTCCACCGGCCCCGGCCGGAAGTGGCCTTCGACGAGCTGGGCTACTCGTTCCCGTCCGGACACACGTTCTTCGGCGTCACCCTGTATTGCATGCTGGCGTACTGGCTGGCGCGAGACGCGCCTCCTCGCCGGCGGACAGTGATCTGGACGATCGCGATCCTGGCCGCGCTGCTGATGGGGTTCAGCCGGATCTACCTGGGAGAACACTTCCCCTCCGACGTGGCCGCCGGGTTCGCCATCGGGCTCCCCTGGCTCTGGGGCTGTCTCGCCCTGCCCAAGGCGTTCCACCGCGGCGGGCGGGACGTGAGCACCGAGGAGAAGAAGGCGAGCTATCAGGCCGGCGCGGCCCGGTTACGGGTGGCGGCGCTGCACCTGCCGCACCTGAAGCGGCTGGCCTGCACGCTCGCCCGGGATCCGCAGGTACCACGTCCGCGGCAGCTCGCGCTCTGGGTGCTGGCCGGCTACGCCGCGTCGCCGGTGGACCTCATCCCGGACTTCATCCCCCTACTGGGAGCCGCCGACGACTTCCTCCTGGCCGGCTTCGTGCTGAACTGGACCGTGAAGCAGGTGCCGATTGAGGTGGTCACCGCCGCCTGGGACGGCGAGCCGGACCTCTTCCAGGTGCTGACGGACGTACGCCGCACCCTCATGGACCTCTGGAAGCGAGGCTGAGCCCCACCCGGGGAATTCACCACAAAGACACAACGGCACAAAGAGGAGGCATCCGGGTTTCCTCTTCGTGCCGTTGTGCCTTTATGGTCCCCAAATGGGGCACGCCGAGGGGCAGCCCGAATCAACCGTCTGGACCACCGGAGGCAAGAAACGGGGCCTGCAGAATAGCGGCATTCCCTGTCTCCCCTTCGTGCCCTCGTGTCTTTGTGGTGAATACTCCCCTCCCGGGATCGGCTCTCATGGCCCGGTGCGTGGGTTGAGCTTGTAATACATCCGCCCGTCTTCCGCTCCGGCCAGCAGATCCGGGATGCCGTCCGCGTTCCAGTCGACCACGGTGGGACTGGTGTCGTGGCCGGAGATCGGGCGGGTGTCCAGGTTGCCCTGGTCCCGGAAGATCCACTTGCCGCCGCGGGCTCCCACCTGCTGGTAGTAGCCGGCGTTCTCGGAGTTCAC
>JAJFMS010000223.1 GCA_020696885.1 Armatimonadota bacterium
AGCAGAGCCCTTCCTTCTCGGCGATGTCCGGGAAGCGGTATTCAGGCGCCCGCTTCACGTCCAGGATCGCCTTGACGGCCCCTTCTTGCAGTGCGCGCCCGGCCACGCTCTCCCCCACCCTCAGGTTGGGCTTGTTCACGTAGTCGCGGCTCTTGCTCTGCGTGGCCTTGATCACCAGCTCGCCGCGCTCGTCGTCCAGGAGCATGATCGAGCAGATCTTGAAGCCGAAGCTGCGCGCCGTCATGGCCACGATCAACTGCAGGATCTCTTCGAGGTACAGGTTGGACGTGAGGGTCTTGCTGACTTCGGAGATGGCGGAGAGCTGCGACGACTGGACGCTCATGCTCTCCTGCAGCCGCGTGCCCTGCACGGCCGCCGCCGCCTGGGAGGCCACGGCCTGGAGAAACTGGATAAACCGCGGCGGGAAGATGCACGGGCGCAGGCTTTTGACGTTGAGCACGCCGATCACTTCGCCCTGCGCCACCATGGGTACGGAAAGGAAGCTCTGGCACTGCTGGTCTTGCAGGTCCGGCAGCCGCTTGAACCGCGGGTCGCTGAAGGCGTTGCGCTCCAGCGCCACCGGGTGCAACTCCCGGGCCACCCAACCGGTGATCCCCTCGCCGATCTTCAGCGAGAGGCGGCCGACCAGCCCATGCGGCGCCTCGTGGACCGCCTTGAGCACCAGGTTCTGCTTCGTCGAGTCGAAGACATAGATCGAGGACGAGTCGGTCTCGGTGACGCGCACGGCCACGTCCGCGATGAACTGCAGCATCGCTTCGGTGTCCCCGGCCCCCGCGATGCCGGCCGTGATCTCCTGAAGCAGGTCGACCTCGGCGCTCTTCTCCTCCAGCCGCTGCTTGAGCGCTGCATTCTCCGCCTGGAGTTGGTGCAGCAGCAGGTCTTCCGGGGTTTCCTCGGGTCGCTCGGTGTACTGGTGAGGGGGCTGAGTCATCCGGTGGTACTTCTTGCCCTTTGCAGGCTCCCCGTTCTAATGGTCATGTTGAGCCGGTGGCTACTACGGCGCGGGGTACGTGTCCCCTGCGAAACATCTCCTACCGGGCTCGGAACGTTGCCCCTGCTCGTCCGCACAGGCCCAGGGCGGCAGCCCCGGGGCCACCAGGGTAGGCTCCGACCGTCGAACGAGGCTCTGGAGTCCTTCGGCCTCAGGCCACTTCGCTGGCGATGATGATGGCTTCCGCGATCTCGCGCATGGACTTCCGCGTGTTCATGCTCTGCTGCTGGATGCGCCGGAACGCTTCCTGCTCGCGCAGGCCGTTCTTATCCATCAGGATACCCTTGGCGCGATCCACGATCTTGCGAGTTTCCAGCGCCTGGGAGAGGCTCGCGGCCTCCTCGGCGATTGAGGAGAACTCGCGGAACCGCGCGATGGCCACGCCCATGGCCGGCAGCAGATCCGATTCGGTGAACGGCTTCACCACGTAGGCGAAGACTCCGGCATCCATGGCGCGGCGCACCAGGTCTTGCTGGCTGTAGGCGGTGAGCAGCAGCACCGGAGCCAGCCGGTCCTGGGCGATCTCCTTGGCCGCGTCCACGCCGTCGAGCTCCGGCATCTTCACGTCCAGGATCACCAGGTCCGGTCGATGCTGGCGCACCAGGTCCACAGCCGTACGCCCGTCCCCCGCCTCGGCCACTACCTGGTGCCCCATGCGCTGGAGCGTCTCCTTCAAGTCGAGGCGAATGATCGATTCGTCGTCGGCGATTACGATGCGCAGCTTATCCACGTTGAACTCCTGCAGAATCCGGCCGCCCACTTCGCGTATGGCAGCGGACCGGCCGCTAAGCGGGCTAATCACTGTACCCGGCCGGCCCGCCGTTGCGACAGGCTGGAAGGTTCTGGTACAATGGGCGGACCCGTCCAGGGTCCGACCCGCTCCGCAGAAGTATAACAACGCGTGGTGGCGAAATTCAATTTTGGTGGCGGGCACGCGCCCCGGGGTCGATGCAGATGGCGGAAGCGGGCACGAATGAGGAGCCGGGCGGCGAGTCAAAGCCCGGTTCCGGCGGCTCCGGGCTCCGCTGGGTCTGGCTAGCGCTGGCTGCCTACATACTCTTCCGCTGGACCGTTGGAGTGGTGCGCCTGCCGATCAGCACGCCTCCCGGAGTGCTGCTCCCGGTATCGGCGCTGGTAGCGCTCGGCTCGATCGGCCTGCCGATCGCCCTCATTGCGGCGTTGGCGCGGGTGCGGATCCGCGGCCTGATCGCGGTGCTGATCGCCGTGTTCGGGCTGGCGCTCTGGTTCGGCCTGGTGGGGTTGGCGCGGCTGCTGCCCCCCGCGGTGCTGCCGCTGGTGGCCACGCTGCAGGATCTGGGGAAGGTCCTGGCGGCCGGCGGCGCGGGCCTGGCGTTCGCCGCGCCGATCCGGGAGCCGAACATCCTGGTGCCGGCGGGGGTGTTTGCGGCGTTCGCAGATTTCGTGGTGGTGAACTTCGGCACGGTGCACCAGGCGCTCAAGAGCACGCGCGGCCAGGCGATGATCGAGGCGGTCTCCGCCAAGGTGCCGTCCGTGCACCCGGGGCTGATGACGCTGACCATCGGTCCCGCGGACTTCTTGTTCCTGGGCATCTTCCTGGCGTGCGCGGCCAAGTTCGGCATGGGGTTGCGCCGCAACGCCGTGGTGCTGGCGTTGGTGCTCGCGGCGTCCCTGGTGCTCATCCAGGCGAATATCGTGGGGGCGCTGCCCGCGCTGGCGCCGATGTCCATCGCCTTCGTGGGGCTGAACTGGCGCCGGTTCCGGCTCACGCGGGAGGAGATCGTCAGCACGGCGGTCGTGATCGTTTTTGCCGGGGCGCTGTTCCTGGGCTACTTTCTCTTCGTGTTCCCGAAGAAGTAGCCGGCGCGCGGGGTTTTGAGTGCGGGTACACAAGGCGGAGCCGCCGTGGGCGCTCCTGCCGGGAGGTGGGGAATGTTAGAGCAGATCGATCCGGCCGCGGTAGACCGGAAGTGGCAGCAGCGCTGGGAAGAAACCGGCATCTATCAGGCGGAAGTCGATTCCGAGAAGCCGAAGTGCTTCGTCGTGACGATGTACCCCTACCCCAGCGGCGACCTGCACGTGGGCCACTGGTACCCGATGACGCCGACCGACGCCTACGCGCGGTTCATGCGGATGCGCGGCTACAACGTGCTCTATCCGATGGGCTTCGACGCGTTCGGGCTGCCGGCGGAGAACGCCGCGATCCGGAACAACATCCATCCTAAGGAATGGACCTATCGCAACATCCGGCGCATGGAAGACCAGCTCCGGACCATGGGCGCGAGCTTCGACTGGCGTCACGAGATCATCACCTGCGATCCGGAGTACTACCGCTGGAACCAGTGGTTCTTCCTCAAGTTCTACGAGAAAGGGCTGGCCTATCGCGCCTTCTCGCCGGTGGACTGGTGCCCGGTGTGCGCCACCACCCTGGCACGGGAACAGGTGATCGGCACGGACCGGCTCTGCGAGCGGTGCAACTCGCCGGTGATCAAGAAGGAGCTGAACCAGTGGCGGTTCCGGATCACCCAGTACGCCGAGGAGCTGCTGGACTTCAGCAAGCAGAACTGGCCGGAGCACATCGTCCGGCTGCAGCGCAACTGGATCGGCAAGAGCGAAGGCGCTGAGTTCGCGTTCCAGGTTCGCACCGCGGAGGCGGATGCGGAGCCGGTGGACTTCCGCGTCTTCACCACGCGCCCGGACACCATCTTCGGCGTTACCTTCTGCGTGCTCGCGCCGGAGCACCCGCTCGTCCCCCGGATCACGACGGACGAGCAGCGGGCGGCGGTGGAGGCGTACGTCCACCAGGCGACGCGGCAGACCGAGACGGACCGCCTTAGCACCGAGAAGGAGCGCACCGGCGTGTTCACCGGCGCGTATGCGGTCCACCCGCTCACCGGCGCGGACGTGCCGATCTACATCGCGGACTACGTCCTGGTCACCTACGGCACCGGCGCCATCATGGCGGTGCCGGCCCACGACGAGCGCGACTTCGACTTCGCCCGCCGCCATGACATCGAGATCCGCGTCGTCATCGCCCCTGACGATTGGGACGGCTCCGCGCTCGAGGCGGCCTTCACGGGCGACGGGCGGATGGTCAACTCCGGCCCGTTCGACGGCCTCACGGCTCCGGAGGGCAAGACCGCCATCACCGGCAAGCTGGAGGCGCTCGGCATCGGCGGGTCCTCCATCACCTACCGGATCCGGGACTGGCTCATCTCGCGGCAGCGGATGTGGGGCACGCCGATCCCGATCATCCACTGCGGCGCCTGCGGCATCGTCCCGGTGCCGGAAGACCAGCTTCCGGTGCTGCTTCCGGACGTGGTGGACTTCAAGCCCACCGGCGAATCCCCGCTGAAGCTGGATCCGGCGTTCCGGAACACCACCTGTCCCCGGTGCGGCGGCGCCGCCGAACGGGAGACGGACACGATGGACACGTTCGTCGACTCCTCGTGGTACTGGTACCGCTTCCTGGGCGCGCACGAGGCCGGGCAGCCGTTCGTTCCGGCGATGGGCGACTACTGGCTGCCGGTGGATCTGTACACCGGCGGCGCCGAGCACGCGGTGATGCACCTGCTCTACTCCCGGTTCTTCCACAAGGTGATCCGGGATCTCGGCCTGCTCGACACGGCGCGCGCGGCGCACCCGGACCGGGTGTGGGACGAGCCGTTCCCGCGGCTGTTCAGCCAGGGGGTCATCACTTCGTTCGCCTACCGGGACCCGGAAGGCCGCTGGGTCTACGACAGCGACGTGGAGCTCGGCGGGGAGACTCCCGTGCACCGGGAGACACGCCAGCCGCTCACCGAGACGGTTGAGAAGATGTCCAAGAGCAAGTTCAACGTGGTGGCTCCGGACGTCTACGTAAACCGGTACGGCGCGGACGTGGTGCGCCTGTTCCTGATGTTCATCGGCCCCTGGGAGCAGGGCGGCCCCTGGAACCCGCGCGGCGTGGAAGGCGTGGTCCGCTTCCTCAACCGGGCAAAGGCCCTGGTGCTCGAAGCCCAGGCGGTGCCCGGTGACGCTCCGGCGGGCTCCGTGCGGGAGCTGCAGCGCGCGGTCCACCAGACCCTCCGGAAGGTGACCGGCGACATCGAGCGGTTCTCCTACAACACCGTGGTCTCCGGTCTCATGGAGCTGAGCAAGGCGCTCCAGCGGCACTCCCAGACGCCGGTGTCCAGCACCCCGGAATGGCGGGACGCGCTGGAGAAGCTGGTCCTCATGCTCGCGCCGGTGGGGCCGCACGTAGCGGAAGAGCTGTGGGAAGCGCTCGGCAACCCCTACAGCGTGCACCAGCAGCCCTGGCCGCAGTGGAGCGAAGAGCTGGCCGCGGAAGACGCGGTAGAGATCGTGGTGCAGATCAACGGCAAAGTGCGGGACCGCATCTCCGTGCCGGTGGACGCGGATGAAGAAGCGGTGGTCGCCGCAGCGCTGGCCAGTGAGAAGGTGCAGAGCGGGGTGGAAGGCAAGCAGGTCCGGAAGCGGATCTACGTGCCGGGGAAGCTGCTCAACCTGGTGGTGGGATAGGGGTTCAATCAGGTTAAATCAGGAACCCAGGAACCCAGGAATTGGATCAAACAGCAGGACGGTACGGCTAGCCGTACCGTCCTGCTGTTTGTTCGCCCGTGGCCCGCGCGGGGCGGAAACCGAGGTCCTGCCCTACGTTCTGACGCTGGTTAGCCAGTAGGGCGGGCGGTCCCTCTCCGCCTTGGCTAGGGTTGGCTTTGGCCTCGGCCAAGCATGGCTTGACCAAGAGTGCGAGCCCGGCACCTGGGATATCGAATAAACGACCGCGTACGCTTGCTCGTCCGGGTCGCAGAGATATCCCGTCCAGAGGACGGCTGGCCGCAGGCCAACCCAGCGAGGGATTTCAATCCCTCGCGTCGGGTTCGTACCCCGTCCGCGTTTTTCTTGGCAAAACCCCTCGCGCCAGGCTCGCACCCACCACGCGCCGGACGCATTCCCGCCGTCCCGGAGGGACGACCGAATCCTAGCCCAGCGTTGCAACGCTGGGAACCACCGTCCCCCCACCTCCCGCCGTCCCGGAGGGACGACCGCCCGCTAGCCCAGCGTTTCAACGTCGGGCGAACAACCGCCCGTTAACGGTTCATGCCGCTTTGGCTTCCCGCCCACTCTCGGCGTCGGCGATCAGCGCTTCCATTTGCGCCACGATGGCGTCCCACGTCTTCTCGTTCGCCTTCTCCAGGCCGAGGCGTGCGCGCTCCGTGTTGTCCTCCGCCAGCGCCGCCTTCGCCGCGGAGACGTACTTCGCCGGCGAGTAGGCCAGCCGGACGATAT
>JAJFMS010000224.1 GCA_020696885.1 Armatimonadota bacterium
TACAACGGCCCCAGCAGTTATGACCTGACCACCCTCAAGTACTCCTCCACCGGTGAGCTCCTCTGGGATGCGTGGTACGACGGGACTGGCGAAGGCTTTGACTTCCCGGCGGGGGTAGCCGTGGGGCCTGGCGGCAGCGTCTACGTGATCGCGGACTCCGAGAACAGCACCAACAGCGACTACCTGACGCTCCGGTACAACTCCGCCGGCGACCTGCTCTGGGAAGCCCGGTACAACGGACCCGCGGGCATCTCGAACTTCGACTCGCCGTACGATCTGGCGGTCGACGCTGCGGGCAACGCCTACGTCACCGGGCTTTCGATGGGCGTGGGCACGGACCTGGACGTCGCCACCGTGAAGTACGACTCCTCGGGCAACCGGGAGTGGGCGCGGCGCTACGACGGGCCGCACAGCGGCTACGACAACGGCACCATCATCGCGGTGGATGGTGGCGGGAACGTCTACGTAGCGGGGGACGTCACCGGCGAGGGCTCCGACTTCGACCTCGCCCTCCTGAAGTACGACACCAACGGCGCACTGCTCTGGGCGAGGTGGTATGACGGGCCGGACAGCTCGGGCGATACCACCAACGGAATGGTGCTCGGGACGGACGGCACGATCTACCTGGCGGGCGGGGTGTCCCAGGGCGGCGATTCGGACGGTGCCCTGGTCGCCTATGACCCGGCCGGCACGCTGCTCTGGGCTAGGCTCTACGATGGCTCCGGCGGCACGGATGATGCCATGGGCGTGGCGGTCGGCTCGGGAGGGGTGTACCTCGCCGGTCGCACGGCGGAGCCGGACTCCTCGTCGCTGGGGCTGGTCGTGGCATATGCAGGCGCCCTGGCGCCGCCATCCGGGCTTCAGGCCGCCCTGGTAGGCAACACGACGATCCGGCTCACCTGGACCGACAACAGCCAGGGCGAGACCGGCTTCGAGATCGAGCGCCGCATCGGCGCCGGCGCGTTCGCCCCGCGCGGTATGGTGGCGGCCAACGTCCAGACCTACGACGACACCGGCCTGCAGCCGCTCACCACCTACACCTACCGGGTGCGCGCCGCCGGGGAGTCCGCCGACTCCGACTACACGAACGAGGGCGGGGCCACCACGCCGCTCGGCGCCGGTGGGAAGATCGCCGTCCCGGCCAAGGTCAACTTCAAGAAGGTAGCCGTCGGGGCATCGAAGACGTTCCAGTTGAAGATCAAGAACAACCACCCGCGGGAAACGCTGACAGTGGTGGTGGGAGCGGTTACCGGGGCGGAGTTCGGGGTCCAGGCGCCGAACCCCGTGCTCGTAATCGCGTCCAAGCAGACCGTCAGCCTTCCGCTCACCTTCACCCCGGCCAGCGCCGGGAAGAAGGCCGGCACCCTGGCGCTGCAGTCCTCGGACCCGAAGAAGGCGGCGATCACGATCAAGCTCGCGGGAGTCGGCGGCTAACCCTCCTCGTATGGAGAGCGGTCCGGGAGGCGCGGGTGCGCCTCCCGGACCGGTACTCCGGTCCATCTGAAGCCAACGCCTCAGAGCGTGGACGACAGGTTGCGGAGCATCTGGGCTGTGCCCGGATCGAGTTTCTTACCGGACTGGGCTCCCAGCTCATTGGCGAAGGCCCGGAGGTGCCCGGCTTTCGCTCGCTCGTTGCCTCGCCGCTCGGCTTCCTCCGCGGCATCCAACTTTACGAGGAGCGACTGGAGGACGCCGCGGTGGGATACGGCTCGCATGGTGAGGAGACGCACCGAGTCGATCGTGAAGAGCTGGGCCGGATCCCCGGTGATGTCCGATAGTTGAACCGCGGGGAGCAGGTTCACGTCCTCCTCCCCCGCGCCGTACGCGCCGTTCGCCCATACCTGGGCGAGGAACGTGTGCAAGATCGGATCGAGCTCGGGATCCACGGATTGGGGATCGAAGATCCCGTCGATGGAAACCCCGCGTTCTCCCGCGCCCAGCAGCTCATACACGCAGGGGATGATCTCGGGATCTCGGAGCGTGGAGCGGATTTCACCGGCCGCCCGCGGATCCAACTCGAACAGGGTACTGACAGCCCGGGCGGCAGCCTCCAGGTTCGCCACCTCCATCTCTCTTCGCCGCTGCAGCGCCAGGAGCCCCTGCTCCGCGGTGGTGCAGTCCACCACCACCTCATCCTTCATCACACAGAGCCAGGCGGAGGCGGTCTTCCCCGGCTCCGCCGGGCTGGCGATGATCTTAAAGTCCGCGGACCCGTTCGGTCCGTCGATCAGGCGAAGCCCGAAGCGGTAGCCGTCGGCCGTCCCGTCCAGCGCCGAGGTGTTCTCGTCCAGATAGGGAGCTAGTGACGCGAGTGAAGCCGGATACCCTCCCGACCGACCGCGATATGTATTCATCGCGATGGCAAGCTGTTTCAGGTTGTTCGTGCACGAGGCACGGGCGGCGGCTTCACGGACCTTCTGCACGGCCGGGAGTAACAACCCGATTAGCACCGCGATGATCGCAATCACTACCAACAGCTCGATGAGCGTGAACCCGGAGCGGCGCCGGGAGGGCGCGGGCGCAAGAGCAACAGTTGACATAGGCTGATCCTCGTAGGGGAGAAATCCCGGGCCGCTCCGGAAGGAAGGACCCGGGGATGATCTATCGCTCAGCTCCCCGGCGACGGCGGGCCGTCGCCAGACCCAGGAGCGGGAGCATCCCGCCGAGCGCCAGCGAAAGGGACCCCGGCTCGGGGACCAGATCGCCGGCCCCTTCTACAAAGGCGACGTCGTCCACGCCGAAGTTGAGGAAGTTGACGTTATCGGACTGCGCGAACCGCAGTCTCAGGGTCTCGCCCTCGTGGGCCTGGAGCAGCGCGGTGACGTCGACCATGTAGGTGGCGTAACCCAGCACCAACGGATCGCCCACCTGGGTCTGGAACAGGTTCTGGAGCACGTCGCCGCCGGCCACGCTGAACGGATCGGAGGAAGCGGAGAGCAGGTCCACCCGGGCCTGCTGGTTCGGGGCGGCGGTCGCGAAGTCCAGGGTCGGCGGGGTCACCCAATCCGCGCCGCTGTTCAGGTAGATGGAGAACTTGAGGAACCGCGGCCCGCTGGCGGCGTTGACCACGAAGTCCTGATAGAGGGCGTGCGCGCCCGGTCCCTGCTGATCGGACATGGCCGCGGCGACGCCCTGCGGCGGTGCGGCGACCGAGAAGCCGTTCACCGGGCTGGACGTACCGGTCTGCACGGAGAACCCGCCGTCGCTGCCCAACTGGTTCACGCTGGTCCAGGAGGAGAGGCCGGCTTCGAACCCGCCGTTGTTGATCGTGATCGCGTGGGCCTTGCCGGCCAGCGCGCACACCAGTGCGGCTGCCAGGCCTACCGTCCGCAGTGCTCGTGACGCTTTCATTGGAGGACGCTCCTTCTCGGCGGATAGGGTCAGGGACGCCGGCTGATCTGGTAGACCACGCCATCGGTCAGCGACACGACGTAGAGATTCCCGTCCGGTCCCTGCTCGATGGCCGGCGTAATCCCGAAGCCCTCGCCGATGAGCAGCGACTCGCTCTCCGTGCCGTCGAACTTCTGCGGGCGGGCCAGGTTGTCGGCTACCCGGTCGGCCAGCCGGGGATCGGCGCTCACGTCCACATTCAACCGATCCGGGGTAAGGCGCAGCCGGTAGAGGCTGCCGCCGGTGCCGCCGACCTGCTCGAACGAGCGTGCCGAGCCGAGCCAGAGTGTGCCGGCATACTCCGCTCCGAGCGCGTTTCCGTTGACGAACGTGGTGCCGGACGGCCCGATCTCGTACTTCCAGCTCAGTTGCGGGTCCACGTAGCTCGAGCCAGGGAGACTGAACATCCGGCTCAGGGCGAGCGAGGCCGTAAAGGCGAGGCGGGTCGGCGGATAGCGCCGCTGCTGCAGGGAACTGCCGAACTCGGTAGTCTCGATGCTCTTGAACTGCGCGAACCGGCTGAGCGGCCCGGCGGCCTGAATCCAGCCGCCGTTCATCCCCGGAACCACGCGGTTCAGCTCACTGAAGGAGTCGTCTCCGTTCTCGGTCTCCCAGAGAGAGCCGCCGAGTGGATCGAAGGCCATCCCAAACCCGTTGCGATGCCCGTAGGAGAACACCCGCTGCAGGTTGGCGCCTACCTCGCCGCCCATCGCCGCACCGGCGCCGAAGAATGGGTTGTCCGCGGGCGTGGTGCCGTCGGGGTTGAGCCGTAGGATCACCCCCGCCAGGTGAGCGTCGTCCGGCTGCGGGCCGCCAAAGGTGTCGTCTACCTGCGGCGGTGAGAGGAACGGACCGTTGGGCAGGTTCTGGAGCCAGCCGCGGCGGCCCTGGTCCCCCATGAAGACGTAGAGCTTGCCGTCCGGCCCGAACCGCAGCACGCCGCCGTTGTGGTTCCCATTCTCCCCGGGGTTGGCGGTAGCGGAGCTCTGGCCGGGCACCGTTACGTTGTCCGTTTGCCGGGAGCGCAGGCGCAGCAGGGGCAGGTCCAGCGTGAGGGTGCTGCCGTTCCAGACGAACCGGTCCACCCGGTTCCCGAGCAGCGGCACTTGGGACAGCACGGTGCTATCCGCGCCGGTGCTGCTCTCCGTCCACCGCACGTACACCCAGGGCGCCGCGGGGAAGTCCGGGTGCAGCGCCAGGCTCAACAGCCCCCGCTCGGAGGCGGAGTTGACCGCCAGGTCGAGCACCGGCGCCGGTTGCACGATGCCGTTGATCACGCGTTTCACCTGCCCGGAGGCCTTCTCCAGCACCAGCGCGTCGTTGGGAGCGATGAAGACGATCCCCATCGGCTGCGAGAGCCCCCCGGTATAGGTGGTCACCTGGAGGTTCGGGTCCAGCAGTGCTACCGGCTTGGAGTCGGCGTCCGCCGGTCCTCCGGTGGACGCACCGATAAGGGCCGCAATGGCCCAGGCAAGGAGCCCGGCGGTGAGGCGAACGGTTTGGGTACGGGCCATTTCCGGTCCTTCCTTCCGGCCTTCCGGCTCTCCGGAAGCGGATGCAGAACGGGGCAGAGCCGCCAGCAAGCATGTGAAATGCGAGACGGGGCACAATGCTGCGGGATTGTGTTGCATGTGCCGCCGGTGCAGGGGGCGTGCAATCGTTGCGACTTTGTATGTTGCGGGCCGGAGCCGAAACCCGGGCGTCCGCCCCGGTTCAAAGGCCCCGTTTCCGCTCCCTGCTCGGATTGCCCCGGAGATCCTCGGATGAGACGCTTTCCCCCGATCGTCGCCCTGCTGCTGGGCCTGCTGGCGCTGGCCGTGCCGGGCGCCGCCCAGAAGGACCGGGGCCTCTGGGCGGCGCCGGTGCTGAAGCAGCCGTTCGATACGGCGCCGTTCCGCCCGATTCGGATTCCGGAGTGGGTGCAGAACACCACCGGCTGCGGCTACACGCTCTCCGTGATGGATGGGAAAGCCCGCGCGGCCGCCGCGGCGCACGGCGTCACCATCAGCGAGATGGGGTTCGTGGACCCGTTCTACACCTACTACGACAGCAAGCTCCTGAAGCGACGCAGCCCTCACGTCCCCGCCGGCAAGCTGGAGCAGGACCTTGCGGAGTACCAGCGCCTTGGTGTGCGCATCCTGGGGGTCTACCCGCCCTGCCTCCAGGGCGAGGTGTACGAGGCGCACCCGGAGTGGCGGCGGATCGACACCAACACCACCACGATCCCGCAGATCGACATGAAGAAGTACCCCCACGGCGGCATGCTCTGCCTGCTGGGACCGTACGGGGACTTCTTCATCGACGTGCTGGCCGAGATCATCACGAAGTACCCGCAGGTGGACGCGTTCAGCTTCGACGGGCTCCACTACGGCGGAGTGTGCTATTGCCAGTTCTGCCGGGCGAACTACCGCAAGGATGCCGGAGCGGAGATCCCGAGCGCGAACATGGAAGACCCCGCCTTCCGCCGCTACCAGCACTGGGCGGACCGGAAGATGGAGCACCTCATCCAGCGGATGCAGACCCGCCTGAAGGCGATCAAGCCGGACGTGGCCCTGGTGACCTGGACCACCAACGCGGGCCGGTTCGGGCACTTCCTCAGCATCCCGCGGAACATGCCGGCGCGCATGAACCTGCTGCTGGACGCGCCGGACCAGGAGTTCTGGCTGGACGAGACGAACCGCGGCACCACCATCGTCCCGGCCTTCGCCAACGCCTACATCTGGGCCACCACCAACCACCGGGTCGCCTTCAGCGAGCCGTATATTCTCAGCCACGGCAACCCGTACGGCAAAGACAGCTTCCCGCCCCAGGAGATCCTCCGGCGCATGATGCTGGCGCTCACCTATGGCGCCGGGCCCAGCATCGCGGTGGCGCAGCCGCCCAGCCTGCAAGA
>JAJFMS010000225.1 GCA_020696885.1 Armatimonadota bacterium
TGGCCGGGATGCCGCCTGCGGACGCCATGCGCCGCGCCCACGAGGTGCTGGAGTACGTGGGGCTGGGGGAGGCGCGCTACCGGAACGTGGAGACCTACTCCACCGGGATGAAGCAGCGGATCAAGCTCGCCCAGGCGCTGGTGCACGGTCCTAAACTCGTGTTCCTGGACGAGCCGACGAACGGCCTGGACCCCGCCGGGCGGGACCACATGCTCAACCTGATCCGGAGCATCTCCCACGGGAAGAACGTGAGCGTGATCGTCTCCTCGCACATCCTGCCGGACATCGAGCGAGTCTGCGACAGTGTGGTACTGATGCGCTCGGGGCGCCTGGCGCAGCAGGGCGACGTCGCGAGCCTGCAGGCCACGGAGGGCCGGCAGATCGATGTGGAGCTGCGGATGGCTTCGAAGGACTTCGTGGCGGCCATGGAGCGCCGGGGCGCGGGCCTGGTGAGTGAGCTGGGGCCGCGGTACCGGCTGCGGCTGGAGAAGGATGACCCCGGCCGCGAAGTGTTCGCCGCGGCGATCGAGTCCGGCGCGGAAGTGCGGGGGTTCAAGCCGGCCGTGCGCTCCCTCGAGGACATCTTCCTGGAGGCCGTGGAATGAGCCAGATCGCCGGGGGAACAGACCCGATCGCGGACATGACCTACCGCGACTACAACGGCCCGCTGGTCACACGGGCCGTGCGGTGGTGGGTAGTCACGCTCGCCGCCCTGCGCATGATCGTGCGGCGCCCGGGTTTCTGGGTGCTGTTCGCGGTCTCCGTGCTGCCCTATCTGCTGGCCGGGCTACTGTTCCACTTGCGGTCGATCGGCGTGAGCCTGGGGCCGTTCTCGCCGCCTTACCCGGCGGGGCAGAAGTTCGCGGCGGAGTTCTGGATTGCGTTGGAGCGCCAGCAGCTCGGGCTCTTCCTGATCTCCTTGCTCGTGGGAGCCGGCAGCATGGCCGCGGACAACCGCAGCAACGCGCTGCTGGTCTACCTCTCCAAGCCGGTCACCAAGGGGGATTACCTCATCGGGAAGTGGATGGGGATCTTCATCCCGCTCTTCCTCGCGGCAGCCGTCCCCGGTCTGCTGCTCTACCTCTACGGCCTGATGAGCTTCCGCTCGCTCGGGTTCGTATCGGATGAGCCGTGGCTGCTCCCGCGGATGCTGGCCGCATCTACGATTCCGGCGGCGGTGCACACCAGCCTGGTCCTTGGCTTCTCGTCCTGGTCCAAAACCCCGCGCATCGCCGGTGCGTCGTACGCCGGGCTCTACTTCGTGAGCGGGATCATCTCGTTCGGCGCCTGGCTGCTCCAGTACGGGGGCGACGTAGGCACCGGTATCCTGGTCAGCCACATGTCCGTGGCGGGGATCATCAGCGGGATGATGCAGCGCCTGTTCGGCGTGGCGCAGTTGACCCAGGTGATGCAGCGCCGCCGCGGCATGGAGATGCTTTCTCTCGATCCGCCGATCCTCTGGATCAACCTCCTGGCGCTGGCGATAGCGCTCGTGGTGGGCATAGCGCTCGCGCGAGCCCGGATCAAGGCCGTAGAGGTGATCCAGGGATGATCCAGCTCGATCGTGTGTCCCGATGGTACGGGCAAGTGGTGGGCCTCAACGACGTCTCCTGCGTGATCCCGGCAGGCCTCACCGCGCTGCTGGGGCCGAACGGCGCGGGCAAGACCACGCTGCTGAACCTGGTGACCGGCCAGCTCCGGCCGAGCACGGGCGAGGTGCGGGTGCTGGGCGAGCGCCCGTTCGCCAACCCCCGGGTGCTGGGCAAGCTCGGGTACTGCCCCGAAAGCGAGAGCAGCTACGACGAGATGACTGGCCGCGAGTTCGTGACGATGCTCGCGGCGCTCAGCGGGATGAGCGGCAACCTCCTCCAGAAGCGGGTGGCGGACACCATCGAGCGGGTGGGGATGACGATCAACGCGGACCGGCAGATCGGCGGCTATTCCAAGGGGATGCGGCAGCGGATCAAGCTGGCCCAGGGAATCGTGCACGAGCCGGACGTGCTCATCCTGGACGAGCCGCTGAACGGCCTGGACCCGGTGGCGCGGAAGCAGGTGACGACCTTGCTCCGAGAGTTTGCGGACACCGGCAAGTGCGTGGTGATCTCCAGCCACATCCTGCACGAGGTGGAGCAGCTCACGCGCAGCATCATCCTCATCCACAAGAGCCGCGTGCTGGCGCAGGGCGACATCTACCAGATCCGCTCCCTCATCGACTCCCATCCGCACCGGATCACGATCGAGACGGAGACCGGGCGCGCGCTGGCCAAGTGGATGCTAGACCTGCCGTACGTGCTGAGCGTGCGGCTGAAGAACCCGGAGGGCACCCTGGTGGAGATCGAGACCCGGGCGCCGGAGCTGTTCTACTCGCAGTTCCCGGAAGTCGTGATGGAAGGCGGCTTCGTGGTCCACAGCTTCGAGTCGCCGGACAACAACCTGGAAGCGGTGTTCCGGTACCTGGTGGGAGAGTAGGCGATGCGCGACCTCTATCTATACCGGAGCGCGATGCGCGATCTGCTGCGACCGCGCCGCATTGCCACCGCCGCGGTGCTCGCGGCGCTGCCCGCCGTGGTTACCGGCATCATGCGCGCCGCCGCGCGCCAGAATACGTTCAACGGCCAGGTGGTGTTCGACGTCCTGGCGTTGATGTTGATCTATGGGTTCGTGCTGGTGATCCTGGCAGTGATCTTCGGCACCGGAGTCATCTCCCAGGAGGTGGAGCAGAAGACGATCCCCTACCTGCTCACCCGCCCGATGCCCCGCTGGCGTATCGCCCTGGCGAAGCTCGCCGCCGCGGTCACCACCATCACCGTCACCGTCTGGCTGGCGCTGGTGCTGCTGGCGCTGGTGGCGCTGGGTCCCGCGGGGCTTTCCCCGGCCCACATCGGCCGGGATCTGTGGGTGCTTCCCATTGGCGCGATGGCCTACGGATCGCTGTTCCTGCTGGTGGCTACGCTGCTGAACCGGCCGCTGCTGTGGGGCCTGGGCTACACCTTCGGGTGGGAAGCGCTGGTGGGCAACCTGCCCGGCGACGCGCAGCGGTTCTCCATCATGACCTACCTGCGCGTGCTCTCCCCGCACCCGCTGCCGGAAGGGGAGACGATCGACGCCAGCCGGCTGCTGGCGGCGTTCTTCCCGCAGTCGATCTCCCCCACCTTCTCCGTCCGCGTGCTGATCGCTACTACCCTGGTGGCGCTGGCGCTGGCGCTGCTCTGTTTCTCTACCCGCGAGTACGTGCCGCGGGAGGATACGGACTAGGGAGCGGCTGCCACGATCGCTGATCCGAACCGGGAATAACCAGAGCTGCGTGAGATCCGGTGCACCGCTTCCGTTCGCCGTTGCGTCAGATGCGCTCGAACTCCCCGGCGAACCCTTCGGGCCAGATCACCTGGTACGTTTCGCTCTTCAGGCGCTTGATCACCAGGACCTCGTCCAGCGCGTTCTTCTGCTTGAGCTGGGCCATTACTACCTCGATACAGCGGTTCCAGGCACCTCTCGGGAAGATGAAGATGTTCGCGGCACCACCGAAGTCGTGTCCGTCCACGTCGGCCGAGCGGTTTCGCTCGAAGGCCTCGATCAATGCGTCTTCGATCTCGATTACGCGGTCGTAAGAGGGACGCGTGCTCGCCGGAAACTGAAGGATCAGCGTGTTTTTCGACATGGTTCCGTTCCCGCGGCACCACGATCCGCGCGACTGCCGTCCGCGCGGATCGTGGTCTCCGTGTCCGGTGGGCTACTTCTTCTTCAAACGGGGATCCTTCTGAAGCTCCTGGATGGCGCGCTCCAACTGGGGATCGCGGTCCGCGGCGGAGTCGGCGGGGGTGTACTCCACGCGGACGTCCGGCGGCACGCCCCAGTTTTCCAGGTCGCGGCCGTCCAGCGTGAAGCAGCCCATGTGCGGCACGCGGATCTGGCTGCCGTCCACCAGGGACTGGCTGTGCGTGAAGATGATCCAGCCCATGGTGGGCACGCCAACGATCTTGCCCAGCCCCAGCTCCCGGAAGCCGTTGGCGAAGACCTCCGCGTCGCTCAGCGAGAATTCGTCGATGAGCAGCACGATCGGCTTCACGTAGGCCTTCTCGGGCTGCGGGAACGGCGCTTCCACACGCGGCGCGAAGGTGAAGTAGTGCCGGTTGCGGGCCAGGATGCGCAGGAGGCTGTCGTGCGTGTCGCCGCCGTTGTTGCCGCGGAAGTCCAGGACCATTCCGTCCTTCCGCTGCCCGACACTGAACAGCTCCCGCTCGAACCGGTTCCGAGCCTCATCGCCCATATCGGCGACGTGGAGGTAGCCGAAGCGGCCGCCGGAGAGCTTGTCCGCCAGCGCTCGCTCGCGGTCGAGGCGCTGCTCGTACACGAGCTGCAGCCACTTCGTGCGGTTGATCGGCTTGAGGCGCACGGTCCGCGCACCGTCCTTCTCCGGCTTGCTGTTCACCAGCAGGGAGACGGTGCGGCCGACTTTCTCCGTCAGGGCGCGATCGTAGGCCGTTCCGGCAGTCACGTCCGCGCCGTCGATGGAGAGCACGTACTCGCCGGCCTGGAGGCGGCTCTCTTCCTGCTCGGCGGGGCTTCGCGGCATCACCGCGGCGATCTTTACGCCGGGCCCGGTATGCTCCTCGTCCGCGGAGATCCCCAGGTAGCCGGTCTCCCGCGTCGTGCGGTTCTCGCCGCCGCGGATGCCGGTGTGGGAGGCGTTCAGCTCCCCGAACAACTGCGTCACCACGTAGTTGAAGTCTCGCCGGGTGGTGACGTGATCCACCAGCGCCCGGTACTTCGCGCCGACCGCCTTCCAGTCTGCGCCGTGGAACTTGCGGTCGTAGAAGCTGTCGTTCAGGATCTGCCACGCCTCGTCGTAGGCGGCGCGGTAGTCCACGGTGCGATCGATCTCCATCCGGGCGGTGAACCCGACCACACCCGTGGCGCCGCCGCCGCGGGCGATCCAGCGGATGGCGCCGCCCGAGAGGTAATAGATGCGCGAGGAGTCCGGCGCCCAGACGAAGGAGAACGGCGACTCCCCGGAGGTGGTGAGACGCTGCTGGCCCTTGCCGTCCGCGCCCACCTGCCAGATGTCCCCGCGGCCCTGCGACTGGGCCACGAAGATCACGGTCTTGCTATCGGGTGACACGGAGAGGGAGCTGATCCCCTCCTCGAAGGAGGCCAGCGGCTTCGACCGGCGCTCGATCTCCTGCGGGTCGACTTTCACTTCGAGCTTCTTGGCTTCCGGCTTCGGCTCGGTTGTCGCGGGCGCGGGCGCGGGCTTGGGGAGGTCGAGCGGGTCCTCGTCGTCCTGCTTCTCCTTGTCCTTCTGCAGCGACACGGTGTAGAGCGCGAAGCGGCCCTGGTCGTTGATCGTCTCGATGTCGCGGTTGCGGTACCGGTTGGAGCCGAAGAGGAGCCTGGAGCCGTCCCGGAACCACTGCGGGCGGACGTTGAAGCCGGGATGGTCCGTGACGTTGATCGGCTCTTCCGGCTTGATCGCCTCATCGCCCTGGCCGAGGCTCACCACCCAGACGTCCCGGTTGCGGATCTCGTCTTCCTGCATAAAGGTCAGCCAGCGGCTGTCCGGCGACCACTGGTAGTCCCAGATCTTGGGTCCCTTCACCGCCAACTGCTCGCCGCTGCCGTCCGGGCGGATCACGTAGAGGGAGGTCTGCGGCCCGCGGCGGAAAGCGATCCACTTGCCGTCCGGTGAGTAGAGCGGGTCCGTATCGATCCCGCCGCCCCGGGTGAGCTGGGTGGTGGTGCCGCTCGCTACGTCCACGGAGTAGATGCGGTAGCCGCCGTCCCGGTTGGACGAGAAGACGATCGACTTGCCGTCCGTGGACCAGGCCACGTCCTGGTCTCGCGTGGGGTTGTTGGTGAGGCGCTTCGCCTCGCCGCCCTTTTCGATGGAGACCGCGAAGATGTCCCCGCGCACCACGAACGCCGCGCGCTTGCCGTCCGGCGAGAGCGCGAACTCGGAGACGTTACTGCTTGTGTAGGTGGCCGACGCCGTCTTCGCGCCGCGCTCGTCCGTGCGGCAGAGGATCTTCACCGGCCTCAAGGCGGTGGGGCCGCTGCTCGGGCCGGCGTCCGCGGTGCAGATGGCGCCGTCGCACTCGAAGGCCAGGGTCTTGCCGCCGCGGGCCAGGGAGGGGTAGCGGATGGCGTCCGGGGGCGTATCCACCACCGGCGCGGGCGCGCCGCCTTCCCGGGACTGGCGCCAGACGGTGGCCATGCCGTTCCGCTCGCTGGTGGAGTAGACCGTCTGGCTATCCGGTCCCCACATCGGCCACATGTCGTT